>NZ_JBFRGE010000012.1:0-118646 GCF_052115185.1 Paenibacillus sp. 2TAB19
CGGGATGAATCCCGATCGGCTTACGAAGCGGATCACGGAATAGAATAGGTGAATGTAGATTGCAGAACTATATAAAGCGAAGCTCGTATTTGCTGTTGCTGCTCGTAACCATGGTATTGTTATCGAGCTGTGTATCCAATGCTAGTCTGATTACGATACATATGATCGAGGACGATATGGAGGATGGTCTGTCCTTGTACGGTCGATTCGAGGATGGTACCGTAACTAAGGCGGTATACAACGAGGATGGAATAAATCCGGGTTATGACGATTACATCATCAACAACCCTAACGAAAAATGGGTTGTCGGGGGTTATGTAACGGATGGAGTGATGAGCTGGGTTCCAGGGAATACCAATGATATCAGCATTAATGATATCATCACTCAGACCAACAGTATTGGTGAGTCGAAGCCCGATCAAGCTGCCGCATACGCAGTCATTGAAACTTATTCGCAAGTAGGAGACATTCCCGCTATAGATCTAAATTTGGGAGTGTCCGTTCATTCCGAAGACGGACAGTTGCTAACGCAAGGAAGTACAGAAGTGTTTGCAACATCGACTAATTCTGATATTAATCTTTATGGTCAAGCGACAATATCGGTTGGTAATGTGCCGGTTCGAGGAGTTTCATTGGGAACTTCCGAAGGCTACGTCAATTTTACAGGCATATCAACTGATGTCATTAATGGTCCTCCTACATCATTCTTAAAGTTGAAAAACGGCAGCAAAAACCTTCCTTTCTCCTTCGAGGCAAAAGCAGTTAAGAAACAGACACTGAGAAAAGGGGGAGCGAGCAAAGTATTCTCGCCTGCCGATCTAGCAACGGAGCGTGAAGGGAACGCGCTGACGCTTCTTGCCGCACCGGTGTCCAGTAACACAGACGCAGCTACCGCAGATATAGTGGACGGCAACCTGGTAATCCAACCTGGCACGCGTACAGGCAACGCTGTTATAACAGTCCAAGTAGATAATGGAGGTCCCTACACGCTCCCGGTCGACATTACGGTACAGGTTGTGAATCCTTCCGTGCCGGATAGCCCTAATACGGTGAATGGCCTTGTAGGCGGTACGCAGTCAGCGGATAGCGTGACGGTTAGCTTCCCTGCCGGCGTTGCTGATGGAAAGTTCAAGGTAGACATTGTGAAAATTACGGATCATTCAAGTTTGCCGGTAGAAGGAAGAACTGTTCTTGTAGGCTCAGCTTACTCAATTACGAAAGATACAACAGGCGGCTTCGATAAGGCGGTTACGATCACGATGAGTATCGATCCGGTATTGCTGGATACCGATTCGTACAGCTATGCAATCTATTGGTTTGACGAGGTGACTCAGAAATGGGTAAAGCTAGACCGTGTAACGGTTGATCGGGCAAACGGGCAAGTGACGGGTCAAACTGACCATTTTACGACATTCGCCGTATTAGGGACAGAGCTGGATAAGCCGGAGGTGATTGTTCCGGTGACATTGACTGATATTGCTGGCCACTGGGCAGAGAAGAGCATCGTCCAGTTAGTGGGCTTGGGCGTGCTTTCCGGTTATCCAGACGGCAGCTTCCAGCCTGAGGAAGAGATTACGCGAGCGGAATTTACCACAGCTCTTGTTAATGCGCTGAAGCTTCCTGTGACAGGCGACAGAGTGTTTGCTGACACGAGCGGACATTGGGCGCAGAAGCAGATCGCTATTGCGGCAGAGAATGGCATTGTTGGCGGCTACGAAGGTAATCTGTTCAAGCCGGATGCGTCGGTTACTCGTGAGGAAATAGCAGTGATGGTTGCTCGCGCAGTAGATCTGAAGCGCGGCGATAATGCTTTGCTTCCTAAGGATGCTGCTGCTATTTCTCCTTGGGCTGTAGACAGTGTTGCAGCGCTGATGGAGAAAGGTGTCATCAGCGGCTACCTGGATGGCAACTTCGATCCGAAAAGATTAGCGACGCGTGCAGAAGCGGCTGCAATTATTGTGAATACGTTAAATAAATTATTGTAATTATAGAACAAGGTTTAGGCCCTAACATCGCTATACAATAGCGGTATTAGGGCCTTTTTTTCTACAAATAAAATTCACTTGTATCAATATTGGTCGTACAAATTAACTGGAATTTCTCCCGTTATTGCGGCGCTCCACGTTCATTTTGATCAAATTGATGGAATTACTCCCGCTAATGTACCCTATTCTCGGTTTAATGTGTATTACTGATGAAATGAACTGGAGGAATTCCTGTTATTCTATATTCTTGGGGTCATGCTCAATAATTAACAGGAGAAAATCCCTTTATTTCATAAGCGAACTTGGACGTCCCGCAGGTTGAACACCGGCAATGACGTTCAAGTTATCAAGCTCGCGGTTGCTGCGCCCGGCGTAACAATAGAACCCTTCGGATTGACAGAGAATCGCATAACGCAGAATACGGATTTTGTTCATAAAAGGGAAGCCCCCAGGCTGATCTACATAATCAACAGATAATACGCGCTTGCCTGCGTCTGCTATTTGGCGGATATAAGCTAAGCGGTAATCAGTCTCGTCCTGTTCTTGCCGCTTCGTCTCGTTGAACCATAGGTCTTCGATGCCGATGCCGTCGATTGCGGACATATATTGACCGTCCTCATCGTACTTAATGATTCCCTCCCCGTTCTGGGGGAAAATCTGAAACGATTCGTTTTTGCCTCTAGCATACTCGGCAATTCGTTGTACGAAGGCGATCATGCGACTCGCTGATTCTTCTTCATCGATAGGATCGCCTTCCCTCTTCTCTTCGAGCCCTTCGCCATAGCTCTCAGCATCGCCCCAATAATAATAGGCGTCAACAATGTCCATATATAAGCCGTCGAATCCGGCTTCGATAATAGCGTCAAGACGGGGGCGGATGATGTTGTTCCACCAAGCCTCATCCCAATAGCGAACTTTGACGCTCTCCGGCCAATTCGGATTGGCTACTGTGCCCATCCACGCCGGGGCTTCCTTCTCGATGCGGAGTGCGCCGTCACGGAATTGTCCCCACTCGTTCTGCCAATAGGTACGGAAGTAGGACGCCTCGCCGATGCTTAAGTAAGCGAGCGGTGAGACGCCGGCCGTCTTAAGCGCCTCAATACGTTCTTTGCTGTAGCTCGTCTCATCTGTCCCGTCCTCGGTCGGGTCGATGACAGCAAGGGAATAGTCGCTGTCGGCCGCTTGCTCCGGCACAAAATTTTGCAACTGATACAGCCACGTCTGGCGCTCTTCAGCTCGTTCTTCGTAACGCCCCTCCAATGACTTGGAGTTAAGGAGTAAATATAGGAATACGGATGCTGTGCCCAGGACGACCACGGTGAGACCAATTAGCCAATAGCGCATAGTCGTATTAACCCGCCGCGATGAGCTTCTGCTGCAAGCTCTCTTCGTCGATCTGAATGTCTAGCCGCCTCAGTGCAAGCAGTACGGCGCCTGCGACAGGGGGGAGAGACGGCTCAGTAACGGAATAGCTCCGATTTCGCCCTAATGTGAGCTTCGCCGCAAGCGTACGGAGGAAGTACGGGCTGTTGGCAACGCTGCCTATGAAGGAGACCGGAATGGTTTCCGACTCGAAGGAGCGGGCGAGCAGCTCGATGCCGACAATCATTTGCTCGATTGCGCGATCGCACACACGAACAGCAAGAGGTACGCCTTCTTCCGCCGCGGAAGTTATGCAGGGAGCGAATTGGCCGAATCTGCGATTTCTCTCTCTGGCGTCTTCTTCGAAGCCGCTGCGGGCAAGCGATGCGAGTTCATCCAGCGTAGAGCAATTCCAATGGTTAAGCATGGCGGTTATAAGCTCGCCGTCTGAAGCGTCCGTACGTCCTGCCAGTGCTTCATACACGGCGTCATAAGCGATGAAGCGTGCTGCACTTGCCGCATAATGATGAAAGTTATAATTGCTAATGGCTTGTCCGCTCTCGGTAATCGCCAATATGTTCGAGCCTGTGCCTGCAATTGCGACAATGCCCGGCCGCGCCATAAGAGCCCCGTAGTGAGCAGCTACCGTATCATTGACATGCCACTTAGGGCAATCTAGACCGGGCACGTCGGTCAACTGCTCCACCCATTCCAAATCAGCAGGGGAATCATAGCCCGCAATGCCCGCGGCAACACCGCGAACCTGATGCAGCTCGGCGCCTGCTTCTGCAAGGGCTGAGACAATCGCTTGCCGGACATTCGTTGCTGCAGACAGATCTTTGTGGAACGAGGCCGCGCCATCGACAACAATTGATGCTCTTACATTTCCTGATAGATCAGCCACTGCTACGCGAGTGTAAGTCCCGCCGCCGTCAATGCCAATGACTACTTCCTTCATTGCCGTCATTCCATCAGCTCCATTCTTTCTGTTCATTTCGTTATGACTAGTTTAGCAGATTGCGGAATGATTTGTCCTTCTACCCGATGACATCGCGCAGCCCGTCCCAAAACACTTTAATAGCGAAATAGAGGAACAGCATAGCGGAGACAAAGGACAGCACTCTCACGATCTTTTCCTTGAAAAAAGCGCCGGACAAGCTGCTCGCGAGTGCTACGCCAAGCGACCAAAGGAGTCCAGCTGTAAAAAATCCAGCTATGAATACGAGCAATGCGCTGCGGTCCGACAGATCGAATGTGGCGAGCAGCGTTCCTGCCGCGAATGCGAACCAAGCAATGACGGTAGGCGAGGAGACGGCAAGACCCGCACCAGCAAGCCAGTCACGAAACAGCGGCCGTTCGGCTGCTATAACTGCGTCTATAGGAAGATCGCGCGGCCGCCATGTCTCGCGGAACATTTTGTAAGTAAAGTAGAACAGCACGCCGGATCCGATAATCCAAAACAGCCATTTGATGACTGCAATCTCAAATATGACGCTCACACCGAGCAGTGCTAGTGACAAGTAGAATAAATCCCCGAAGCAGGAGCCGAACCCAATCATGAACGATGGTTTGAAGCCGCGCTCCATCCCCGTCTTAATAATTGCGACATTTACGATACCTAAATCGCAGCAAAGCGATAACGAGAACAAAGAACCTTGAACAAACGGAAGCCATAATTCCACCCTTACATCTATCCTCTCTCTCTCTTTATTTTACACGCCTGCATTTCCCGCTGCATAGCATGACAATCTATCAATCTATGATTGGCAATAAGCCTCTTTCATCTACTCTCTTTCCTTTGCCCATTCAATCTCTTTCAGGGTCGCATATGATAAGCAAATAATTGCGAAATGGAGTTGAGAGCGATGCCGCTTGTTCAAACTGGACAGTCGCGGAATGAACGTAACCCCCGGATCGACGTGCTTATTCCCGCGATCGAGAAAGATTTGGAGACACTGCCCTTCGTCATCGATGCTGTTCGCAAGCAGTCGGTTAATGCGATTAGCAATATCTATATCGTTTCTCCGCGCAAGGCGTCGATCATGGAGCTGTGCCGTAAGAAGGGCTGCAAATTCGTCGACGAGAAGACAGTGCTTCCTATTACAAAAAACGATATTCAATACCATTCTGCTAAGTGGGAACGCGCAGGCTGGCTCTATCAGCAGTTACTGAAGCTAAGCGGCGATCGCATTTGCAAGGAAGATTTTTTCCTCGTCATAGATGCAGATACGGTTCTTATTCGTCGTCATAACTTCCGGACCGGCGGGAAAACCGTGCTGTATTGCCGGAATTGGAGCCAAGACGAATATTTCAATTCGTATCGCAGGTTAATGAAGCAGCCGGTAACGGCCAAGCGATCCTTCGTGACGCATTATATGCTGTTCGAACGGACTAAGCTGKCCGAGATGAAGCGATACATGGAGAAGCTGCACGGCAAGAAGTGGTATCAGGCTATTCTAGACAGCGTCGATAAGAAGAGGCAGTTCGGTTTCTCAGAGTACGAGACGTACGGCAATTATTTGTACACCCGCTATCGGGATCGGCTTGTTCTGACAACGAACCGTAATAAGGGGCTTCAGATGAGCGTTCGGCGCATGTCGCAACAAAAATGGACCGAGATGAGCGGCAAATACCGTTCATTATCATTCCACAAGCGCGAAGTTTACAAACGAAAATGAAAGGCGGCCGCATCGTGTCGAAACTTACGGTTGTATGGGAAGGGCCGATAGGCAGGAAGAGCGGAACGGGCATAGCAAGCAGGGAATACGTACATGCGCTTAGAAGGCAGGGAGTTAACGTCAAGGTCGGAGCTGCCAAACATCGCAAAGTTTTGCCAGATGGCGCTCACAGACCATTGATCTATCACCATACCGCAGACACGATCCAATTCGGCAAGCTTAGGCCTTATTATAAACCGATTATATTGAACACCGTATGGGAGACGACCAGAATTCCGAAGCGATGGCGTACTAACATCAACAAATTTGACGCGGTGTTTATCCCTTCGCTGCAGAATAAGAGAGCGCTGCGGGCAAGCGGAGTGAAGGTTCCGATCTATGTTGTGCCGCATGGCGTGCATACGAAGAAGTATCGTCCGGGAATTAAGAAGCTTTCTCTTAGCGAGGCCAAGGGTCGATTCGTGTTCGTATCGGTATTCGGCTTCCAACATCGCAAAAACCCCGAGGCTTTGCTCAGAGCTTACTGGGAGCAATTCTCGGCCAAAGATAAAGTGCTGCTCGTTATTAAAACAAGCGGATATAGCAGCAGCGAAACCGAGCAGTGGATCAAGAATAAGATTTCCAGCTATAAGAAGAAGCTTGGCATAGTTAAGCAAACAGCGCCGATTGTGGTTATTGCACGTCATATAAGCGAGCGGCAGGTTGCTGGCATCTATACGCTCGGGGATGCCTTCGTGCTGCCGACTCGCGGGGAAGGCGTCGGACTGCCGTTTCTTGAAGCGTTGGCAAGCGGTACGCCGGTTATCGCCACGGGATGGGGCGGTCATATGGATTTTCTTTCGAAGCGCAATTCCTTCTTGGTCAATTATAAACTCGTTAACCCTTCCTCTAGGATGAACGGCAAACATGCCATTTCGCGCTCGTTCCGCCATTTGTTCGCAGAGAGCGGGCAGCAATGGGCGGAGGCGGACATCGGAAGCTTGAAGCGGCAGATGAAATACGCTTACGATCATCCATGGCTATGCAAGAAGAAGGGACGGCAAGGATTGCGTGATGTACGGAAGATGACTTGGGGAAGCTCGGGTGCGGCGATGAAGCGGGCAGTCAATCAAATAGTAGGCAGAGGATCGGGAATAGAATCGGGAATAAAGCTGCAATAAGGAGGAATGAAAGATGCGAGTGGTGCTTTTATCGGGAGGTTCAGGAAAGCGGCTATGGCCGATGTCCAACGATGTACGGTCCAAAATCTATTTACGGCTTCTGCCTGACGGAGCCGGCGGCATGGAGTCCATGATCCAGCGTATAAGCAAGCAGTTGGAAGCGGCGGGACTGCTGCAATCGGCTTATATTATGACCCATAAGAGCCAAGCGGAAATAACAAAAAACCATATCGGCAACCGTATTTCGCTGCTGACCGAATCCTATAAGCGCGGTACGTTCACGGCAATCGCGCTGGCCGCCAGCTACTTTCATTCCGAATTAGGCGTACCGCTGGACGAGACGATCTGTGTCATTCCTGCCGACGCCTATGTAGAAGCGGACTTCTTCGCCACCTTGCGCCAGATGCCGGCCGCTCTAGCTGCGTCGGGCGCCGATCTGGCGCTGATCGGCACGCCGCCAACCTATCCAAGCCAGCAATATGGCTACATTGTACCGAAGAAGGGGGGCGACGAGAGCGGATATATTCCAATTGAGCAGTTCGTCGAGAAGCCGGATGAGCGGCTGGCGAAGCGGCTAATCCGCAAGCGGGCGATGTGGAATTGCGGTGTATTCGCGTTCTCGCTGCAGTTCATGCTGGACGCCTTGCGAGAGAGGAACTTTCCTACGCAATATAAGGATTGGAATGCCCTCTATGAAGGACTGCCGGAAATCAGCTTCGACCATGAAATTGTCGAGAAGACTGCTCGCGCGATCGTATTGCCTTATGCCGGAATTTGGGACGACCTAGGGAATTGGAATACGCTAACCGGCCATATGGGAAGCGCCATAGTCGGACTCGGCGATATAACCGACAGCAGCGAGCACACCCATTTGATCAACGAGCTATCGAGTCCAATCCATATTATCKACGTGCCGAATATTATAGTAGCCGCCAGCGCAGACGGTATTCTAGTCGCCCGCAAAGACAAGTCGAGCCTGATCAAGGAGAAGCTCGGAACGGCTCTTCCCTATCCGATGTATGAGGAGAAGATGTGGGGGAAAATGAGCGTTCTGCATCATGCGAGAGGCGAGCGGGGAGAAGTCGTCACGAGGAAGCTGGAGATCGAAGCAGATCGGCATACCGCGTATATGATGCATATAAAGCGGACGAAGGTATGGACCGTGGCGTCGGGTGAAGGCTCGTTCCTGTGCAACGGCGAGCTGCGCCGAATCGAAGCGGGGGATGTGCTTCATATAGCAAGCGGCACCAGATATGGGGCGAAGGCTTTAAGGACGCTTGTCATTATAGAGAACGACATCGGAGGAAGCTTGCTTAAAGAAGATGAAGTAAGCTTAGCTGAGACCTGGGAAAGCGCGCTGAGCTATGAGGGCTTGGGGCGGTCAGAGGCATAATTTGGACTTATGGCTGTCATTTATTATATGATTGATAATAGACTCGCTGCCTGGCGTCAGCCCGGCAGATTTCTCTATAAGAGGTGAGCTGTTATCTTTATCTTTATTATCGAAATAATCGTTGTTATAACCGTATTCACATACCTGCTGCTTAACTTCTATCCGGCCTTCGGCGGCAAGCTGACGAAGGAACGGAAGGAAGCGTTAAGCGCATCCAATCAGTATGAGAACGGCAAATTCATTAATGCAATTGCTACTTCTATGAATATGAGTTTCAAAGAGCAGGTGAAGGTAGCCTTTCAATTTATGAGGGGTAATCCGAAGAGCCGTCCAAGCAAGCCTGTTAAGGTAGAGACGTTGAACGCCGCTCGGCTGCAGAAGGCGAAGCGCCCGGCGATTACTTGGCTTGGCCATTCCGCGCTTCTGCTGGAGATGGATGGAAAGACCGTTCTAATCGATCCGATGCTCGGCAATGCGCCTTCGCCTTTTCCGATAATCGGAGGGAAACGCTTCAGCAAGCAGCTACCGATCGATATTGAGCAGCTTCCGACCATTGATGCGGTGATTATTTCCCATGACCACTACGATCATCTTGATTATGGCTCTATCATGAAGCTGAAAGACAAGGTTAAAAAGTTTTTCGTGCCGCTGGGCGTTGGTCCGCATCTGCTGCGCTGGGGCGTTGACAGCCAGAAGATTGCAGAGGGTGATTGGTGGGATGAGTTCGATTACGAAGGAATGACGCTGGCCTGCACGCCAGCCAGACATTTCTCGGGCAGAAGCTTGACGGACCGCAACGCTACGCTGTGGTGCTCTTGGGTGATTCAAGGCCATGACATGAGCGTGTTCTTCAGCGGCGACAGCGGCTACGGGCCGCACTTTAGCGAGATCGGGGGCAAGTACGGCCCGTTCGATCTGACTTTAATGGAGTGCGGACAGTATGACGATCGCTGGGAGGCCATACATATGATGCCGGAGCAGACGGTACGGGCGCATCTTGACGTCCGTGGCAAAACGATGATTCCGATTCACTGGGGGGCTTTCACGCTCGCGCTTCATAGCTGGACCGACCCCGTCGAGCGGGCGGTGAAGGAAGCGGCGCGCCTCGGTGCGTCGATTGCAACGCCGAGGATTGGAGAGACGGTCTATCTGGATGCGGAGGATTATCCAGTGTCGGCATGGTGGACAAGGGATGGGTAGTCGAATTCCGTCTTCACTAAATATCAACTAACGCTTCCATGATCTAAAATGGTATAATAGTAAAATATTCGGAAGTTGAATGAATCGGCAAAAGACTGTTTTGGCACAATAATGACGGCATGTCTTGTCATGGACAAGCTTTCGTGCTCGCGCCAGCTTGTTAAGTGAGGCTAATGACCCGTATTTGCGGCATCGAGCCCAAAAAAAGTTGAAACCTTTCCTGAAGATACAACGTTATAGTACGACATATCCAAGCGTAAACTGCTGTCGCCGTCTTTGGCGGCATAGGCTTTCGTTTCGCGGTGAAATATAGGCAGAAGAATAAGAGTGAAACTTATACTTTCCTATATTTTGAAAATTTGCGAAAGTTGCCGAGCGACTCTGCAAGGAAAGGAGGTGAACATATAAAATGGCTTCGATTAATCTAGTAAAGGGTCAAAAGATTGATCTGACGAAAGGCAATACCGGACTTACGAAGGTTATCGTCGGTCTTGGCTGGGACCCTGTCCAAACGAAAGGTTTCTTCGGAATGAAGAAAGCTCCGAACATCGACTGCGATGCGTCCGCCCTTCTTCTGAACGATTTTGATAAATTGGCGAAAGACAATCAACTTGTATGTTTTCACAATAAGACGAGTCCGTGCGGCTCTGTCATTCACTCCGGCGATAACTTGACGGGTGATGGCGACGGAGACGACGAACAAATTTATGTAGATCTAGCGAAGGTGCCTTCGGATGTTCATAAGGTGCTTGTCGTCGTTAATATCTACGATTGCGAGAACCGCAAGCAGGATTTCGGAATGATTCAGTCCGCGTATATTCGGATCATGGACGGAAATAGCAGCAATGAGTTGATTAAGTTCAACTTGAGCGACAATTATTCCGGTCTGACCGCGCTTGTATGCGGTGAATTGTACCGTAACGGCTCCGAGTGGAAATTTGCCGCGATTGGTGAAGGAACGCATGCTCCCCATATCAATCTGCTCGCAAACCGCTATAAATGATAATATCTATTTAAACTAATGAGAAGAGGCGAATGAACCATGGCTATTAACTTGTCCAAAGGTCAGAAGGTAGACCTGACGAAATCGAATCCAGGTCTGAGCAAAATCACAGTAGGTTTAGGTTGGGACACGAATAAATACGACGGCGGCAAAGACTTCGACCTTGACGTATCGGTTTTCTTGACGAACGCTGCTGGCAAAGTTGAATCCGAGAAAAACTTCATCTACTTCAACAACAAGCAGAACGAGAACGGTTCCGTCGTACACACGGGCGACAACCGTACGGGCGAAGGCGATGGAGACGACGAGCAAATCCAAATCGATCTAAATTCCGTTCCAGCTAACGTAGAGAAAATCGCATTCACGATTACAATCTACGAAGCTAATGAGCGCAACCAAAACTTCGGTCAAGTATCCCGCGCTTATGCGCGTATTCTTAACGAAGCTTCGAGCCAAGAGCTGATCCGCTTCGACCTAGGCGAAGACTTCTCCGTTGAGACTGGCGTAGTTGTAGGCGAGCTTTACCGCCACAGCGGCGAATGGAAGTTCAACGCAATCGGCAGCGGCTACAGAGACGGTCTTGCGGGTCTGACTCGCGACTACGGCTTAGCATAAGCAACAACCACACACAAGCTCAAGGCTTTCCATCCGGAAGGTCTTGAGTTTGCCTAATCTTATAGGGGTTTCTAGAAGACCCGTCTGGCCGGACATTCATGAAGAAAGAAGGAGATTCGTATGACAATCAGTCTTTCCAAAGGACAGAGAATCGATCTAACCAAAACAAATCCGGGGCTCACGAAAGTTGTAGTTGGACTTGGCTGGGACACGAACAAATACAACGGCGGCAACGATTTCGACTTGGACGCATCGGCTTTCCTTCTCTATGAGGATGGCAAGGCGAAGGGCGCTGACGATTTCGTATTCTATAATAATAAGAGCGGCGGAGCAGGCTCGGTTCTCCACACGGGAGATAACCGTACAGGTGAAGGCGATGGAGACGATGAACAAGTCCAGGTCGACTTTAGCAAGATCCCTGCATCGATTCATCGAATCGGCATCACCGTAACGATTTATGACTATGAATCACGCGGGCAGAACTTCGGTCAAGTATCGAATGCCTTTGTTCGTGTCGTAGATGCCGCAACGGATCGCGAAATTATGCGTTATGATCTGGGAGAGGATTTCTCGACCGAGACAGCAGTCGTATTTTGCGAATTTTACCGTCACGGAACGGATTGGAAATTCCAAGCAATCGGCAGCGGCTTCCAAGGCGGCTTGAGCGCGCTTTGCAAGAACTACGGATTGGATGCGTCATAGGAAAAGGTGGCTTGGTGATGAAGCGATAAGCTGAATCACCTTTCTTCAATAAGAAGTGAAGTACCGATTATGCCTGACACAGCAAAGTGCCAAAGGGTGGAGAGAAGGATGACCGTACAAATTATTAAAGGCCAGAAGGCCGATCTGACGAAGACGAATCCAGGTTTAACCGAGGTAGTTGTCAGCCTAGGCTGGCGCGCGCCAAGCTCGATGGAGCTTGATACTTCGGCATTTCTGCTCCGGGGAAACGGCAAGGTATCCGGAGACGACGATCTTATTTTTTATAATAATCCAACGACTAGCTTTATATCGTATCAAGATGGACAAGCTGGCGGGGACAACAAGCAGTTCGTTATTAAGCTGCAGCAGGTTCCGACTGCCATAGAGAAGGTCGCATTCTCCTTGACGATCTATGACAGTGATAACCGCAAACAAAATTTTGGACAAGTGGGGAACGCCTTCATCCGGTTCGTCAATAAGCAGACCGGCGCTGAAGTTCTTCGTTATGACCTTGGAAACGACTTCTCCGTTGAAACAGCTATTGTTGTTGGAGAATTATATAGATACAATGGTGAATGGAAATTTAATGCGATCGGTGCAGGATTTGCCGGTGGACTTGGAGCGTTGTGCGGCAACTTCGGCATTGAAGTGAACGATGAGCCGGCAGCGCCGCCGCCGTCGCCCGTACCGCAGCCGCCAGCCCCGAGGCCGGCGCCGCCTGCTCAGCCACCAGCGCCTAAGCAAGAATCGCCGCCCGTACCGCTTAATCTCAACTTGAGCAAAATCGAGCTGAAGAAAAAAGGCGATACGATTAATTTGAAGAAAACGGCAGGCGGTTTGGGTGAAATTCTGATCAACCTGAACTGGAATCAGCAGACGAAGAGCGGCGGGTTCTTCGGACGCGGCAGTAAAGGCGTTGATCTCGATCTTGCCTGCTTATACGAGCTGAATAACGGCGAGAAGGGCGTCATTCAAGCGCTCGGAGAAAGGTTCGGACAGCTGAACCGTTCACCGTTCATTGCGCTTGACGGCGACGATCGGACAGGCTCAGTCAAGACGGGCGAGAACTTGCGTATTAACGGTGCGCGAATTGCCGACATTAAGCGGATCCTCGTGTTCACCTTCATCTATGAGGGTGTGACAAGCTGGTCGCAAGCCGATGGCGTCGTAACCGTGAAGCAAGAAGGCGGTCCGGAAATCGTGGTCCATATGAACGAGCATGATAATAGCAAAGGAATGTGTGCGATTGCTATGATTCGTAATGTGAACAATGAGACGTTCAGTATCGAACGACTCGTTCAGTTCTATAATGGACATCGAGAGATTGACCAGGCTTATGGCTGGGGACTGCGTTGGGTCGCAGGCAGTAAGTAGCTTTTTGCAGTAGTCATCGCACTATGAGGAGATGGACAGGGTGGTAGATTTTTTTAACAGTGTCGTAGAAAACTACGGTCATTTTTTCTCTTGGCAAGAGGTTGTCAATACGTTGACCAGCCCGCAAAGCTGGACCATTATCGCCACACTAGTGCTGCTTGAAGGGTTATTGTCGGCAGATAACGCGCTCGTGCTTGCGGTTATGGTTAAGCACTTGCCGAAGGAACAGCAGAAGCGCGCGCTCTTCTACGGTATTATTGGCGCCTATGTCTTCCGCTTTATCGCGATCGGTTTAGGTACGGTTCTTGTTCAGATTACCTGGATAAAAGTGTTAGGCGCGCTGTACCTGCTTTATATCGCTTATTCAGGTATATTTAAGAAGAAGGAAGAGGAAAGCGAGACGAAGAACAAAGGCTTCGGCTTCTGGCGCACGGTACTTATGGTCGAGTTAATGGACATTGCATTCAGTATCGACAGCGTAATCGCCGCTTTCGGCGTCAGCGAAGAAGTATGGGTATTGTTCGTCGGCGGTCTCCTCGGCGTTCTGATGATGCGCGGCGTCGCGCAAGTATTCTTGAAGCTGATCGACAAGTTCCCTGAGCTTGAGATAACGGCATTCATCATGATTGCGCTTATTTCAGCGAAGATGCTAGCAGCTGCCTTGTTCCACTATGAGCTGAACCATTTCATTTTCTTCGGGCTGCTAATCGTCGTATTTGGCGGTACAATCCTGTTAAGCTCGATGAAGAGGAAGCGGGAAGAGAAGCAAGGCGCTTAATGACCCAATGAAACGACAATGATTGATCAATTCCCGCCACAAAAAAGAAAGTTATAGTCTGTTGCGAACGGCTCCGTCCTTTGGTAGTAACGCACATACCGCAGGTTGCATGGAAATGCACCCGCGGCGTGTACTTAGGCGGAGTCGTTTCTGTATCATGAACCATGGTATCCATCGACAGCATTAACGATTGCCGAGTAACCATGCATTCGAAATAAGGAGGAGACGGCTCTGAGATATTTTAACTATTTAACACGCGAAGAAGAGACTGCATTGTTCGTCAGTCCGCCCATACCTTTCAACCAATCCTCCGACAAAGACCTGCTCGCATACGCAGTAGGCGCGGCTTTATATATGCCGGCTACTCGGCAAACGATTGCAGAAGACCTGCTAAACGCCAAGCATGAAGGACTTGCTTCCATTGTCATTGATCTGGAGGATGCGGTCGGTGACCAGCAAGTCGAGCTTGCTGAAGAGATGCTGATGCAGCAGCTTTTTCTCATTGCCTCCTATGTGAAGATCGGCGTGCTGCCCGATTCGCAGCTTCCGCTTATTTTCGTAAGAATTCGATCCGTGGATCAGCTCAAGAGATTGATAGGGACTTTCGAGCAGTTAATTACGCATATAACCGGCTTCGTGCTGCCCAAGTTTACGCCGGAGAACGGCGAAGCTTATTTCTATGAGATTGCTTCGTACAACAAGACCAGGGGAGAATCGAGTCCTGTGCTGTACGGGATGCCGATCTTGGAGACGGCATCGGTTATTTACCGCGAGAGCAGGGTGGAAACGCTGCTGGGCATTAAACGCATACTGGACAAGTATCAGACATACGTACTCAATGTAAGGATCGGGGCTACTGATTTCTCAAGCTTATTCGGGCTTCGCCGAAGTCCGGATATGACGATCTACGAGATTGCGCCGATTCGCGATACGATCGCTGATATTATTAATATTTTTGGTAGAGTCGATTCCGGGTACGTCATTTCCGGTCCGGTGTGGGAATATTTCTCCAACCGGGAGCGCGTGCTCAAACCTCAGCTTCGCATAACACCGTTCG
Source organism: Paenibacillus sp. 2TAB19 (assembly GCF_052115185.1). Lineage (NCBI taxonomy): Bacteria > Bacillati > Bacillota > Bacilli > Caryophanales > Paenibacillaceae > Paenibacillus > Paenibacillus sp. 2TAB19. Next base: position 15,308 of record NZ_JBFRGE010000012.1, read on the forward strand.
AGGAGGCGCTCGGCCATGTTGGCCGCGATCTTCGTTCGCTCTATATATCCAACTCTATGGACGGACTCATTCGGGAAGTCATCATGGATAAGGAAAACGGCATTACAGGCAAAACGATTATTCACCCGACGCATATTAAGCCGGTTCAAGCGCTGTATGCCGTCACGCATGAGGAATATATCGACGCGACAAGCATTATTTCGAACAATAACGGCTATCTTGGCGTCATGAAGAGCCAATACGCCAACAAGATGAATGAAATTAAGCCGCATCTGAACTGGGCAAGGCGCATACTGGCGAGATCACAAATTTACGGGGTGTTACATGAGCAGCAGCATTTTATCGGATTATTGCCCGGACATGAGCAAGTATACAGTTAATATATTGGATCGTATCGACGTTCAGATCGAAGTGACGCATAACCCGTTCGAGCTTCCGGTCGATCTGTTCTTTGCTATGGCGGCGAGAATCAACAAGAAGCGTTCCTTTCTATTCGTCAGCAAAATGCTCGGCAAGCATATTCCGGTCAATCCGTATACGTCGCTTCTAAGCGGCGCAGCGCTTGCGCTGCTGCTTCTGACGGAGCAGGATGATGATACAGCGCTTCGCGTCAAACCGCTGCTGCAACAGGCGCTGGAAGGTCTGCGTGACGAGAGCCAGGCGCAGGCTGCCTATGAAGCGCTGGTGGCTGCTAAGCTGTCGCCATCGGCGCCGCTTGCCTTTATCGGCTTCGCTGAGACGGCTACCGCGCTTGGTCATGCGATGTACAATGTGCTTGCGGAGCGAGCGACTTATATTCATACGACGCGCGAGGATATTCCCGAGCTCGTCTCCGTTATTAACTTCGAGGAAGAGCACTCCCACGCGGTTGCCCATCGTTGTTACGCATTGAAGCCGGAAGCGCTGTCCGGCACGGAGCCGATTGTACTGGTCGATGACGAGATTACGACGGGCAAGACGGCGCTTAATATTATTCGCGATATTCAGTCGAAGTTTCCGCGCAAGCGGTATATCATCGCTTCGTTGCTCGATTGGCGATCAGAAAGCGATGAGCGCGCCTGCGAGGAGCTGCAAGCTGAGCTTGGCATTGCGATTGAATCGGTATGCTTGCTGAAGGGGCGAATTACGGCAGTAGGCAGCCCGCCTGACGAGATACCTGTGCCTCGCGATCTGTCGGGCTTCCCGGAAGCAGAGATTTCTATTGTTCACTTAGGCGATAGCTTAGAGCAGGTAAAGCTTGCGGTAGGCTCCGGAGATTCGAGCGGCCATCCTAACGGGTCGCCGTACACGATCGCAACGGGCCGATTCGGTATCGAGGCGGCGCAGCGTTCGGCGATTGACGGAGAGATTAGCCGTATAGCGGAGGAGCTGCGGCAGCAGCGCAGCAGTGAACGGACGCTCATTATGGGCACGAGTGAATTCATGTATGTGCCGATGCGCATCGCGGCAGAGATGGGAACGGGCGTCCGCTACCAATCGACGACGCGCAGCCCGATTCATACATCGGACGAGCCTGGGTATGCGGTGACGAGCGGACAGCCGTATCCGTCGCCCGAGGACCTTGATGTGAGGCACTTCATCTACAATGTGGCGCCGGGGCAGTATGACGACATATTCGTCTTGTTCGAGCGGGATATGCCGCAGGAGCGCGTTGCGCCGATGCTTCAGATATTGCGGAGGCTGGCAGGCAGTAAAGTGCATGCGGTGTTCCTGACCGCGAATACGCACGGCTGGGAGAGTCTCGACCAATGAAGACGGAGAACAATGAAGCTGATGTACGATTGTCAGAGAAGATGATTGCACCTCCATCACCTATTGGCAGCTATGATCCTTCTGACGTGACGTTTCTTCTAAAGGATATAAGCTCGGTTCAGCTTGAACGGACGACCGAGGAACGGGAAGCGGCAATTCAATCCGGTGTACATTATTCCGAGATGCTGCCTACGGAATATGAGCCTTCTGCGGCGTATATCGAGCTATTCCACCGGACGCTGGATCAATCCGCTCGGGATGTCGCCCTGGCGGCGGCCATTGTCGCAGAGCGGATTGCGGCGAAGCTAGGCAAGGACGTAGTGCTAGTCTCGCTCGCGAGAGGCGGGACGCCTGCCGGCATTTTGATTAAGAGGTATTTGGCTTATCGCTACGGATGGGACGTTAAGCACTACAGCATCTCTATTATTCGCGGCAAAGGCATTGACGAGAACGCTATTCTATATATTTTGCAGCAGCATGGGGCTCATACAGAGCTTCAGTTCGTGGACGGCTGGACGGGCAAGGGCGCGATTCGCGGCGTATTGGCCGAAGCGGCCGAACAATTCGAATCCAAATATGGCTATCGCATGAATGATGATCTAGCAGTGCTGGCCGATCCCGGCCATTGCTGTACGCTGTTCGGCACGCGCGACGATTATTTGATCCCGAGCGCCTGCCTCAATGCGACGGTCTCGGGCTTAATCAGCCGTACCGTACAACGCGACGATCTGATCGGTCCTGGCGACTTTCATGGCGCGAAGTATTATGAGGAATGGAAGGATGCGGATTTGTCGCATACGTTCGTGGATACCGTATCGGCCAGCTTTCCGGACATTGCCGACGAGGCGGCTGCGCAAGCGGAAGAAATGGAGCGACATCCCGCCGCGGCAACGTGGCAAGGGCTTGCCGACATTCGCATGCTGCAGCAGAAATACGGCATCGACAACGTTAATCTTGTGAAGCCGGGTGTAGGAGAGACAACAAGAGTACTGCTGCGGCGCATGCCGTGGAAGATAATCGTGAACCGATTGGACAACCCGGGCTTGAAGCATATATTGCTGCTGGCCGAGGATCGGGGCGTGGCGGTGGAAGTTCTCCCCGAGCTGACATATTCTTGCTGCGGTATTATTAAACCGCTGAAAGGCGATACGGAATGATCTATGCAAGCGACTTGGACCAAACATTAATTTATTCGGCAAGATCGATCGGCGTGCCGACTGATTCGTATGGCATCGTGCCTGCGGAGAGGTATCAGGATAAGACGATTGCCCATATTTCGCAGGAAGCATTACGGATGCTGGCCTATTTGCCGCGTGACGTGCAGTTCGTTCCGGTAACGACAAGAACGGAAGCGCAATATCGGCGCATTCATATTTTCCAAGACGTGATCGTTCCGCAATACGCGGTGACGAGCAACGGCGGCAATATTATGAAAAATGGCGTACCTGATCGTGAATGGCGCTCGCATATCGAGCGGAAGCTGGCTGCCGGCGCGGCGTCTTCCGTGGAAGTGAGAACACATTTTGCAGAGCTTCTAAGCAGCGATTGGGTGCTGCGCGAGGACTTATGCGACGAGCTGTTCTACTCGATTCTGATCGATCGTGATCGGATGGATCTGGAAGCCGTTATGGAGAAGGCAGAGACGGTGAAGCCGCTGGGCTGGGAAGTATCCATTCAAGGGCGCAAAATCTACCTCGTGCCTTCCGTCATTAACAAATGGGATGCAATCGCCCATATCAAGAACCGCCTCGAGGAGCATGAGGTGATTGCCTCCGGCGATTCGCTGCTTGACCGCTGCCTGCTGGATCAGGCGGATTACGCGATCGCGCCCGCCCACGGCGAGCTATTCCGCGAGAAGCAGCGTGATCCAGCGTCGGTGACGATAAGATTCACAGAGCGCTCCGGTATCTTCGCGGCTAATGAGATCGTAAATTATGTCCATCATATCTCACAACAATTGAAAGCGGTGAACAACCCGGCATGAAGAAGAAGGTTAATCTGTATTTCAATCGATGGTTCTCGGTTTCCTATTTATATATGAATCATTTGCGCAGTAATCCGGACGGCGTGGAGTTCAACATTTTCGGAACGCATCCCGATCCGATGCATATGTCGCTGCAGGGCTGCGATTATGCTGAGGTTGAGCCGGTGCTGGAAGGTGTGGAATATGTTCAATACCTGGTCGATTTTTGCCGCAAGCATGAGATTGATGTATTTATTCCGCGCCTTAAGATGCTAGACATCGCTAAGCATGTGCATCTATTCGATGCAATCGGCACGAAGGTGCTCGTCTGCCGCGATACGGTGCTGCTGGAATCGCTTGTCGAGAAGGATCAATTCTATAAGTCGCTCGCTGGCAAAGGCATTATGGAAATTCCCGCTTACGAGATCGTGAACAATGCCGACGATTTCAAGGCTGCTTACGAGCGCCTTGTTGCCGCCGGACATCGCGTATGCTTCAAGCCGAACAATTCGGAGGGCGGCCTTGGCTTCCGAATTATCGATAATGAACGTGATCGGCTGCAGGAGCTGTTCGGTTATGTCACGCAGCTTACGTCTTTCGAAGACGCATATCGCACGCTGTCGAGTGTAGAAACCTTCGAAGATCTGATGGTGATGGAGCTGTTGCCGGGCCATGAATACAGCATTGACTGTCTCGCAGACGGTAACGGTCGCTTATTGGCGGCGGTGCCAAGGCGGAAGGAGAGCGGTCGCCTGCGCGTATTGGACAACAATGCGGAGCTGATCGAAATCGCTCACCGTGTTGCAGATACGTTCCATATTCCATTCAACTTCAACATACAAATGAAATATAACGGCGATACGCCGAAGCTGCTGGAGATTAATCCGAGAATGTCCGGCGGCCTTCATGTCACTTGTCTGTCGGGCGTCAACTTCCCATATCTTGCGGTGAAGTCGGCTCTAGGCGGAGAGGTTGGACCGATTACCCCGGAATTCGGCATCTGGGCAAGCCATATTGAGCAGCCGATGCGCATGCACGATTGGTCCAAATAAGATGATTTGCCAGCTGAATCCGACCTCTGAAGCGCGTGCGTGAGTTGACATGACCCTTATGTTATTTCTACAATATAAGGAATTATAAGTTGCACCTCTATAACTTGGCTTATAAAGACACGGCTTTAGGAGGTCGGGATTCATGGGATCGAAAAAAAATATGCTGGTAGGAGCCGGCGTCGGCTACGCAGGCGCAATCATTTCGAGCTTCTTCCTGCCTGAGTTCGCGTCGCTTGTCATACCTGCTGTAGGAGCAATGGTTGGCGGTCTACTTCCAAGTCGAAGCAGAACGCGGAATTCAATCGACGCCACGCCGTCTTCGCAGCAGCTGCCAAACGGCGGATATAATGGCGGCCAGCCTGTACAAGGTCAAATACAAGGTCAACCGGCACAAGGACAGCAATACAGTCCTCATCTCTTCAACCCGCAGCAGGGCGCACCCTTCCAGCAACAGCCGGAACCATCTCGCGCCGCTCCCGTAGTAGAGGAGACGAAGCAGAAGCCGGAGGTTAGCGCGGAGTTTGCTCCTGTCATTGAATATTTGGAAGTATTGGAAGACATGATTATATCCGAGGGCCGGAAGAATACGCTCGACAGCGAGATCGTCGACAAGTCGTTATCGTTGTTCGCCCGCGTGCAACGGGTCATTCCGCTGATTGACCAATTGGGCGACGGCAATATTAATCATACGATCCGCAGACTGGTCCTCAAAGATTTGAATGGCTTTATTAATCCGTTCCTACGCCTCAGCGGAGAAGCGAAGAGCAAGAACCGCCGCACGCTGTTGAATGGCCTTAAGGATGTCGATACGAAAATTTCCGATATCGCATCTACGATCGAGCATAAGGACTTGCTGGAGCTGCAGACCAAGGCGGAGCTTATTCACCAACGCTACAGAGGCTCCGATTTATAGAATCGCCAAAGTGATCATTCGCACCGCGACTGAAGCTTAAGACTAATAAATCGTTGTAGGAGGGGTTTAGATGGCAGTTCAAATGATGAATTTGAAGAAGGAAGACGAGCAGAAGGTTGAGCAGGAAGCATCTCAGCTTATACAGAAGGTGGCGCAGACTGATACGCTGTCGCTTGATCTCTTAATGGACGAGATCGGCAAGCTTGGCACGAAGACGCAAGAGAAAGCAGGACAGACGCTGAAGATGCTCGACCGTCCTGTCAACGACTTGATGTCCGGCAACCGAGCTGATGTATCCAACATGATTCTGAAGCTGCGCAGCGAGTGCGAGAGCTTGCAGCAAAGCAAGAACGTTGGATTCGTAGGCAAGCTGCTTCGCAAGAGCCCGCTTAAGAACTATGTGTACAAGTATCAGACGGTGAAGACAAACGTCGATGCGATTGTTACGGGTCTTCGCGATGGCAAGGACTCCCTTGAAGAGAACATCGTCAATATGCGTCAGCTGAAGCGTTCGTCGATCGACGAGATTTATAACTTGAATACGAAAATTGCTTTCGGCGATAAGCTGAAAGATTTGTTCGAGGTAGAAATCGCGAAGCCGGAGAACGAATCCCGCAAGACGCATCTGGAACGGGGTCTTCGCAAGGTCGTTACGCGAATCCAATCGATGACCGAGATGATCATGCTCTATAATCAAGCGATTGCCGCTACCGATATTATTAACGACAACAATGATAAGCTGATTGATTCCGTGAGCAATGCGATCGACAAGACGACGAACTTGATTACGGTGTCGGCGATGATCGCCCTTGCGCTGAACGATCAAGAAAAGGTAATCGCAGCCGTTGACGCGACGAACCGGACGATCGAGGAGCAGTTCAAGGAGAATGCTCGCTTGCTTCGGACGACGACGGAGAAAACGAATGAATTATTGTCAAAGCCGTCGATGTCGATGGAGGCTGTCAATCAAGCGATCGGCGATCTGATGGCTGCGCTTGATTCGTCCGAACAGTCGAATCGCCGCATCATCGACAGCTGCAAAGACTATACGGTCAAGATGACGGCCATCAATGGCCAGATGAATCAACGTCTTGGTCTTAACGCTGCAGCTACGCCGCAAGCGATTAAGGATGCCGCGTCAAGCGATGAGCTGAGCAGCTTTTTGAAATAAGAGTTGAAAGAAGAGGGGGACGCCTAGGCGTTCCTCTTTTTTTGTTGTCGAATAAATTAAATCCGATTGAAACGATTGGAATTTGCTAGTATGGACTAGCATTGAAGATTGAAAGCGGTTATTATAGAAGGAATTATATTGTTTGCAGGAAACATCCTATAGCGGAATCGCGGCTGCATACCTTGCAACTTGCAGCGGCATCGAAAAGGAAGTGTGCGATACATGTTGAAGCAGAAGATTTTGAACCGATCCACGGGGATATTGACATATGGCATTACGCCGCCGAAGAAGAGCCATACGCCGGAGAAGATGAACGAAATTGCGCAGAAGCAGCGCGAACGGCTGAGCAGTCTGGAACTGGACGGGCTTATTCTTTACGATGTGCAGGAAGAGGATGCAAGAACCGGTGAGGAGCGGCCTTTCCCGTATCTCGAGACAATGGACCCGAATACGTTTTGCAAGGAATACTTAAGCGAGCTCGATGTGCCGAAGATCATTTATCGCTGCGTCGGCAACAATACCGAAGAGGAAATGTCCAATTGGGTGCTTGGAGAACGGGAGCAGGATCGCTACTCCGTATTCGTTGGCGCGTCCTCCAGTCAGCAGCAAGTCAAGCTGGACTTGCTGGATGCCTACGAGCTGAGCAAGAAGCTCAATGACCGCATCGTGCTCGGCGGCGTCGTCATTCCGGAGAGACATATGAAGAAGAACGACGAACATATTCGGGTTGCGACGAAGACGGCCAAGGGCTGTCACTTCTTCATTTCACAGGCGACGTACAATCTGGAAGCGTCTAAGAACTTCCTATCCGATTACTACTACCATTGCAAGAACAACGATMTTGAGATGGTGCCGATACTGTTCAACCTTGCGCCATGCGGCTCGCAGAAGACGCTTGAGTTCATGAAGTGGCTTGGAATCAGCATTCCGAGATGGCTGGAGAACGATCTTGTTAATTCCAACGATATACTGGACAAGTCTATTAATCTATCGCGGAAGATTTTCGAAGAGTTGTTCGAATTCGGCTTGGAGAAAGGCGTTCCGATCGGCTGCAGCGTAGAGAGCGTGTCGACGAGAAAGGTCGAGATTGAAGCCTCTATCCAGCTTGCTAAAGATATTAGAGAAATTATGGATAAGAAGCTGCTCAGCGCTGTGATTCGTTAAYATAGTGTCAAGCCCTCCCACATACAGTAATGGTAACTGGATGAAGAGGAGAGGAGGCTCTATGGTACCCTCGATCCTGCTGGGCGTTATCATCGTTGTGTTGATTGTCGTAGCAAGCAGTGAGAAAGCGGAAGCTATAGCCGAATTGAACGATGGATAGCCATACACTTGAAGCCCCAGCGATGGGGCTTTTTTTTGAAAGATCGGGCTGCAAAAGTTGAGAATCGACGAGATTGAACCTGCTATCCTTACGTAAGCGAATTTGATAGAATAGAGACAGAGAAGGTTAATGCTGGAATGGCGGAATGGAGGGAGTGCGCTTGGAGTTTTCATTCGAGTTAATGGATGATTCACAGATCAACATTTATTATCAGTACGGCAGTACGACGTTCATGTTCAATTTGTTCACCCAATACGGCGAGTGGACTCTGCATCCTTTTGACGGCATCCTGCTGCAGAACAAGGAAATGTGCGCGCTGGTTGTTGCGGAGCTGCTGAAGAACAAAGATTTTCATGTACTGTTGGCACGCGAGAACATTACGCTCACCTCGCTGCGGACGACGATTGAGCTGAATCCGCGCACCGTACCTGCGGAGAGGCAGCAGCGTCGCGGTACAGATTCGAATTATGACGACAAGACGGACTTTATTGAGTCCAATACGTTCGAAGATATATTGGAGATGGAGAAGGAGCAGCTTCAAGAGCGAATTGCTTTTTTCCAAGACATTATCAGTCGGATGTATATGGACGGCTACGGGCCGGAGGATGAAGATTTCAACAAGGTGCAGACGCTGATCCGCATTTATAAGGAGACGCTGGAGCGCCTCTCGGATATAAACGGCTTTGATATGAAGCGCAGAAACGACAGAAGATGGTGACGGTGAGACGATGAATGAATTAATCCAGCTATCGCGTAGCGGCGACCCGAATGCGTTCAGGGAGCTGCTGTCGATCCATAAGGACAAGGTATACCATTTTGCCTTTCGGATATTGCGCAATAAACAGGAGTGCGAAGATGTCGTGCAGGAGACGTTCATTCGCATTTATTTGAACCTGCATCGGTTCGATGAGAAGAAGAGCTTCACAACCTGGATGTTTGAAATTTGCAAAAATGTTTGCTACGACATCCTGCGCCGGGAGAAGGTGCGCAAGAAGCTGTCGCTTGATGCGGTCAATCCGGAATTGACGGACCATAATTCCTTCTTGGATATACTGCCGGATCTTGATAAGCTGCCGATCGATCAAGTGATTGAGAAGGAACTGAACAATCAAGTACATACCATAATTAATCATCTGCCTGAGCAGTATAAGGAACTTGTCTATCAGCGCTACATACTGGAGATGTCGCTAGAGGAGATGAGCGTACAGGACAGCTTGCCGATTAACACGGTGAAGACGAGGTTGTTCCGCGCGCGCCAGTTCATTAAGAAAAGATGGGGCGGCGTATTTTTGCGGGCGAACTTGTTGATGCTATCGATGATCTAATCGGTTGGGAAAAGGAAGGGGCATTCAAGGTTATGAAAAGCTTAGACGCAGCGCAGCTTAATGAGCGGGATGGTTACAAGCTGCTGATTGGCAGCATACTGCCGCGGCCGATCGCTCTGGTGACTACGCTGACAGAAGGCGGTACGGTCAATGCCGCCCCGTTCAGCTACTTCAATATCGTGACGGCTAATCCGCCGCTTATATCGATTTCGGTGCAGCGCAAGCAAGGCGGAATGAAGGATACGGCTAGAAATGCGGTTGCGAGCGGCGAATTCGTTGTTCATATCTCTGATGAGACGTATGTCGATCGGATGAATATGACGGCAGCAAGTCTTGAGCCTGAGGAGAGCGAGGTTGAACTTGCGGGCTTGACGACGGTTGCGAGCAGCAAGGTGGCCGTTCCCGGTATCGCTGAGGCGAGAATTCGGATGGAATGCGTGCTGGAGCAGGTGATTCCACTGGGCGAGAAGGACGGGGCGACTGCATGCGATCTGTTGATCGGTCGTGTCGTTTACTTCCACGTGGACGACGAGCTGTACGATAATGGCCGCATTAAGGTGCAGGAGCTGAAGCCGGTAAGCAGGCTTGCAGGCAGCGACTATGCAAAGCTCGGTGAAACATTCTCGTTGGAGCGGCCGAATTAAATAGTAGGAGAATCGTGCGATGGAGGCGCGGTTCTCCTTTTTTGTTGTACATGCCTTAGAACGCCAATCAGGCGCTGCATCAGCTTCTGCAAAAGCTGGTGTAGCGCCCGTGGGAGGAGATCTGACTTAGCTTATTAAAGCTACTGCCTGTTGCTCAGCTTGCAGCAGGCGTTCGCGTACACGAACGACTTCTCCGATGATGATCAGCGCGGGATTGCTTAGGTGCATGGAAGCGGCAAGCTTGTGAATATCAGCCAGTGTGCCAATAATGGTACGCTGGCTTGCCGTCGTTCCGCGTTCGATCAGAGCGACAGGGGTGGATGATAGCTTGCCGTGCTTCAGTAATTCCTCGCGAATTGCGGCTAGCTGGCTGACGCCCATATAGATTGCAAGAGTATCGACGCTATGGGCTAGCAAGTCCCAGCGCACGGGCGATTGGTCGCCGTGGCAACGGTTGCCGGTCACGCAGGCGAAGGAAGAAGCGTATTCGCGGTGCGTAACTGGAATGCCGGCAGCAGCGGCAGCTCCGATCGCGGACGTAATACCCGGCACAATCTCGTACGGGATGCTGCAAGAAGCAAGCTCAAGCGCTTCCTCGCCGCCGCGGCCGAAGACGAACGGGTCTCCGCCTTTCAGTCGAACGACGGTTTTCCCTTGCGAAGCATAGCTGACAAGCGCTTCATTAATTTGCTGCTGCGGCATGGCATGCGCGCCGGGCGCTTTGCCGCAATACACAAGCTCGGCATCCTGCCTGGCATATTGAAGAAGCTCTTCGCTTGCCAGCCGATCATAGAGGATGACATCGGCGATTTGGATACGGCGCATTGCCTTGACCGTAATGAGTTCGGGATCGCCGGGACCTGCTCCGACAATGTACACAGTGCCATACGCCGTATTTTTCATAGATGCCGCTCCTTATCTTATCGATTGATTATGCGTATACATATATGGAGCCGCTCTCGTGGTCGACTTCCGTTTTGTAGGTCGTAATGCAACCGTCATCGGGCTCATGCGCGCGGCCGCTGTGAAGGTCGATTTTCCAATCATGGAGCGGGCAGTGTACGGCCGTGCCGCACACCATCCCTTCCGAAAGTTGGCCGCCTTTGTGCGGACACTTATTATCAACGGCTAGAATACTGTTATCGCTTAGGCGGAACAAGGCAATTTCCTTATCTTCGATCTTAAGCTTGCGGGAGCTCTTCACATCAATATCGGATAAATTGGCAATCAAAAATTTTGTTGTCATATGAAGGCGCCTCCTAGCTTTGTACCGGTTGCGGTGTAGTAATCTGTTCAAAGTTTTTGCGCAGTTCTTTATTTTCGATGATTTGTTTCCAAGGATCTTCTTGCAGGCTAATCGTTTTGTCCAAGCGATCTTTCAGCGCCATACGTACTTCATGGTCCTCCAGCGCCTTCTTCACATAGTCGAGACCGACGCGCTCGACCCAGTGCATCGTTCTTTCGCCCCATGTCGCTTCCTCGCGGTACAGCTGCAGGAACGCCGCCGACCATTCCATAACCTCATCCTCGGTCTTTACAACCGTGAGCAGATCGGTTGCTCTTACGTGCACGCCGCCGTTGCCGGCTATATGAATTTCCCAGCCGCCGTCGATCGCAACGAGGCCAACATCCTTGATTGTCGCTTCCGCGCAGTTGCGCGGGCAGCCGGACACGGCTAATTTGACTTTGGCCGGCGCATTCATGCGTTCGAACGCTTTTTCCAACTTGATACCCATGCCCATTGCGTCTTGTGTGCCGAAGCGGCAGAATGTATTGCCGACACAAGTCTTGACGGTACGAAGCGTCTTGCCGTACGCGTGACCGGAAGGCATGTCGAGATCTTCCCACATGCTAGGCAGGTCTTCTTTCTTGACGCCTAGCAAGTCTAGGCGCTGACCGCCCGTGAACTTGACGAGCGGCACATCGTATTTCACGGCCACGTCGGCAATGCGTTTCAATTCTTCCGGCGATGTGACGCCGCCGTATATACGAGGAACGACTGAATAGGTGCCGTCCTTTTGGATGTTTGCATGATAACGCTCGTTCGTAAAGCGGGATTCCTTCTCGTCCACGTATTCCTGCGGGAACAGCATGCCGAGGTAGTAGTTGAGCGAAGGGCGGCATTTCGAGCAGCCCTCGGCGTTTTTCCATTCGAGAACGTTCATCACTTCTTTGATTGTTTTGAGGCCCATACGCTTTATTTCAGCGACAATTTCGTCTCTTGAATGCGTGGTGCAGCCGCAAATGCCTTCTTTGACCGGCTCGCCGACAGCGTCGCCTGCGTATAGATGCAGCAAGCCTTCAACATCGATTTTGCAGCCGCCGCACGATGCGGCTGCCTTCGTGCACGCTTTAATGGCGCCGACGGTATTGCAGCCCTTGTTCAAGATTGCGTTGCCGATATCGCCCTTGGATACGCCGTTACAGCCGCAAATAATTTCGTCATCGGCTAACGTCGCAAGGTGAGCGGTAGGATCCTTCTTAGCACCGCCTCCGTCTGGAGCGAAGCCGAGTAAAATTTCTTTCTCGCGGCCTTCGATGGACTCGCCTTTCTTAATCTTGGCGAACAGCTCGGCTCCGTCGGAGATGTCGCCGAATAGGACGGCTCCGATTAATTTACCGTCTTTGATTACGATTTTCTTATATGTGCTGGCAAGATCATCTTGTATACGCATGGAACGCGTGCCAGGCGTATCTCTGAATTGGCCGGCGGAGAATACGTCTACACCCGATACTTTCAGTTTCGTCGACGTAACCGAACCGTGATAACCGTCGGTAGCAACTCCTGCTAAATGTTTCGCCAGTACCGCGCCTTGCTCATAAAGCGGTGCGACAAGTCCGTAAGCGACACCGCGGTGCTCGGCGCATTCGCCGACTGCATAAACGTCTGGGATGCTGGTCTGCATGTAGTCATTGACGATAATGCCGCGGTTTACTTCCAAGCCCGTTGCTCGCGCTAGCTCAACATTCGGTACGATACCGGCGGCCATGACGACCAGGTCGGCGCTGGTTTCGGTACCGTCTGAGAATGTAAGACCCCTTACGCGCTCATTGCCGCTAACGCTCGCCGTTTGTTTGCTCATAAGGAAATTCATGCCTTGTTCTTCCAGCTCGCGTCTCAGCATCTCGGAAGCTGGCTCGTCAAGCTCTCTATTCATTAGGTAAGCATTTCTGTGAATAACGTCAACTTCCATGCCGAGATGGAGCAGGCCGCGCGCGGCTTCGAGCCCTAACAGGCCGCCGCCGATAACCGCCGCCTTCTTATATGCCTTGGCCGTATCGATCATAATCTCGCAGTCGCGAATATCGCGGAAGCCGATGACGCCTTCCTTATCTGAGCCTGGTATCGGCAACATGAACGGATTCGAGCCGGTGGCGATAACAAGGGTATCGTATTCTGCCACAAGGCCGAGGTGAGTGAATACTTTTTTCTTGTTCGTGTCAACTTTCATGACCGTATGGCCTGTATGCAGCTCAATGTTGTTTTCTTTGTACCAGTTCCAATCATTGATGACGATTTCGTTAATGTCGGCTCCGCCTTCGAGAACGGACGACAGCATAATTCGGTTATAGTTAGGATGTGGCTCCGATCCAAAAATCGTAATCTCGTAAGCGTCCGTCGTCAGCTTCAACAAATGCTCAACGGCGCGCACCCCCGCCATGCCGTTGCCGATAAGCACTAGTTTTTTAGGTTGTGTCATGATATTCTCTCCTCCCGCTAACTCTCTGTATATTTGGCTGTAAAATGAGTAAAGCCCGCTTTCGAAACACGGGATGGCATACATCTCCCATGAGAACGAAAGCAGGCGTCATTGCCGCTTCAATCGAATACATCGTTGTATTCGAGAATCATATTTGTTATTGGTAACGTAAATATACAACGTCAACCATCGTCATGTCAACATAGTTAACATGGAATTTTAGTTCAATGACGTATCGACATTTTCCCGTGTTCTATGTTATATATATTCACAAAGACTATAACGGCCATTGTTGAAGGGACTTATCATTCACCGCGAATCGTGAACTTGCGCCCTTATAGGGCGGAGACAATCGTATGCGTTTGTAAAGTCTAATGAAGGAGGCGCTCCTGCATGCGTTCTATGTTAGTGGTTGACAATCTGCGTGATCCGGCATTTAAGGTGTCCGGGAAGCTGCCAAGTCGTGGTCCCGCGGGACACACGCCGCAATATTTGCTAGAAGAGTACGGTTACCAGGTTACGCTGCTCGATCGGGATGATCAGACGGCGAAATATATAGACGGCGCGGATGCGGTCATCCTTCACGTCCCGCTGAACGAGGTGAAAGCATGGGGAACGAAGCTGCTTAAGCGGAAGCGCGTGCCGATCCTTTGGTGGTGCAGCACGACGGCAGCTTCCTTATCCGCTGCTTTCTGTGAGGACGATGCTCCGGTGGACGGCATATTAACGCCCAGCATGAGCGGGCCGGAGCTCCACTGGGCTCTTCAGTTCGGTTCTAAGCAGTGTATGGAGCGTCAGCAGTGGTACAATGAACGGAAGCAGCTGGAGTCGCGTATGGAGGAGCGTAAGTGGATCGATGCGGCGAAGGGGATACTGTGCAAAATAAAAAACGTATCCGAGGCTGAGGCTTACGATCTGCTGCGCAAGCAGGCGATGAATGAACGCAAACGTATGGTTGACGTGGCGACGTCTATCGTGAAGGTATATCAAATATTGCAGGATCAGAAATAAGGGGGCCGTATGATGATCGATCTATTAAAGGAAGTTGCCCGAGGCAAACGCGGCGCTCGTGACTTGACCTACGAGGAAGCGCATCAAGCAGCAGAGGCGATATTGAATATGAAAGCAACACCGGCGCAGATTGGCGCCTTCTTCATTGCCGAGCGGATCAAAATGGAGACGGTAGAGGAGCTGGAGGCGTTCACGGCTGTATGCCGCAGCCAAGCGTTCCGCTCGCCGATTCAAGAGGGACTGGATTGTGCAGGGCCGTATGATGGACGCAAAAAATCGTTTATCGCCACGTTCCCGACTGCGTTCCTGCTTGCATCTGCAGGGCTGCCGGTAACGCTGCACGGCACAGCGTCACTGCCTCCGAAGTGGGGCATTACGCTGCAGGACTTGCTGCTGCAGCTCGGCATCGATGCGGAGCGTGTGCCGCGGAATCAAATCATTCAAGCAGCGGAAAGCACGGGTGTTCTGTATGTTCCGGCCGAGCAATGGTGTCCGCCGCTTAAAGCGATCCGCTCGATTCGCGAGGAGCTGGGCATGCGGACCGTGCTGAATACGGCGGAGAAGCTGATCGACTACTCGCAGTCTCCTTACCTCGTGTTCGGCGTTTATCACAACACCGTATTCGACCGCATGTCCAAGTTGGTAACGAACCTCAAATATAAGAAGGCGCTAATCGTGCAAGGGGCCGAAGGCTCGGAGGACCTGTTCATCGAGCGTCCTACGCGCACCTATCTTGTCGAGAACGGGGAGCCGCAGCTTCATGTTATCAATCCTGAGACCTACGGGCTGGATACGCCGCTGCCGGAGATAGAGTGGACACCTCAGCTTCAGATCAGCGTAGCCGAGGACGTGCTGCAGGGACGCGGAGACATGGCTTTCACTAATCAAGTGCTGCTGAATGGCGCCGTTCGACTGCGACTTGCGGGTAAGGTGGAGTCGGTTGAAGAAGGGTTGTATACGTGCAAGCATTTGCTTGATAACGGCGCTCCACTCGAGCTGTACCGGAACTGGCAAGCGGTGATGAGAAGCGGCATCGCGCAAGCGGGACGCAACTAGTAGCAGCAGAGGAATTGATATTCATCGTTAGGTGAAAATATATAAAAAATAGGGTCATACTGCCTTGAGGCGGTATGACCTTATTTGCGTGCGATTAATCTTTCATAGGGGGCTAAGCTATCGAAAGCTCGTACAGCCCTGCTTCCTCGCTGCCCAATACAATGCAGCCATCCTTTAGTTGAATGTCTGATTGATCGTAGTAGGTCGTTACAACATCTAATCCAGGTGCATCAAATACGCCGGAGAGCGCAGTCCTTGTTCGGAGGAGCTTGACTCTAAATTTAATTTTCTCTCTAAACTGCCGAAAAATCTCTAGATTATCGGTAGGGTTAGCGATTGCGCTCTCTTTAGAGACTGAGGCAATTATGGATGGGGGAGTCGAAACGGCCGAGTATAGCTGACTAAACGTCTGATTGCAGCTTTTGGCGATGCGATCCAATACTTCTAACGGCATGGGATCGGCTCCAATGAAGCCAGGCTTGCTGGCTCTTTCATTTATCCTGTGGAGTAAAATTTCTGGATCCTGGGCTGCCAAAAGTATAAATTCCATTTCGAACCCGGCTCTAAGCAAAACTTCAATACAGTGTTTGACACCGCTTAACTTAACAGCTTGCAGTATAACAACTAGCGGTTTGTTGGATCCCGAATGATTCGTAAGGCGATCCTTCATCTCTCCGGCCGCTAACTCAACTAATCGGTTAACGGTTAATTTTAAGATGTCAGTAGGAGAGTTGGACTCTAGCTTCTTAAGCTTTGGTTCAAAGAATGTGCTATTCAATACATCTTTGTCTACCATAACAAACTGTGATCCTTTATATTTAACCTTCTCTATTTTGAGACTGCTGCTCTTGCCTATAGCGGGAGGGCCGAAAAGGACTACCACTCTTGCCAATCGGAATCCCTCCTAATCCATTCTTCCACTTCTTTGAATGTGACGCCTAGAGGTTCGAATATGGCATTTAACATTTTGGGCGTATAATCATCGAGATCTCTCTTAAGCAATACTTGTCCGGCATTATAGGCGATGTCGATTTTGGCCTCTGCCAATCCGTCTTCTCCCCTGGCTACTGCGTTAGTTAGCTCGGAATGAATGTATAATACGATATCCTCCAGGTGCTTGTAATGATTAGTAGACATGGCGACAGCGGATGGAGGTGCATCGGCAGATATCAGCTTGATTCCTTCATAAGCAGCGAGATTAGGATAGGGGTTTGCAGCTCCGATAGACTTGAAGTTGATGTCATAATAGGCTAGAGGCGAGACGGGTTCTGATAAAGTCGGTTCTAGAGAGTTCCGTTGGACCGTCATCTCAATTGTTTTTCCGTCTACAACCATAATCACGCGGCCCTCCGTATTTTTATATATCTCAGGCACACCCAGTCTAGTCCAATCTGCGTTCACGGCTTTATCTCCCATATGAATCACCTCTTCCATTCATTCGTATAGCCTTATTTTACCATAACTTCTTGGCCAATGCAGTCTTGTCTGCGAAAAAAAGCTTAAAGAGCTGTCCGAGGATGGGACGGCTCTTTAAGCTTTTGATTTGATTAACTATGAAGCTTCTTGGCGATCAAGTCCGGCTTCGGTGTCCGCTTCGTATGATCCGGGTTCAGGCCGATATTGCGGAGCAGCTCCTCGTATTGCGCGTCCTTGCCGACAACGCCTTTCTCGTAGATCGTATGCGCCAGGTCCGTCACGATCTTCGCATAACACTGGGCTACGCTGTTGAAGCCGTTCTTCTGCAGAAGCATCTCGCGGACCTTCGACTTGTCCTGCTTCTGGTCTTTGTTAGCTGCTTCCAGCTCGGCCGTCTTCTTGTCCACATCGAGGAAGCGGTCGACGACCTCTTCCTTGCGCGTGCGCTTCTTGTAAAATTTGTAGATCGCCGCGATGCCGCCGATTGCTCCTGCGACTCCAAGCAGCAGCCAGCCGACCGGGGTTGCCGCGCCGGCAGCGAGCAGAATGCCGCCGCCGATAATCATCGCCGCGCCCTTCAATGCCGTAGCTCCGCTCTTCGTCCGGTTAATCTTCTGCGTGCTTGCGGCAAGGCCGGCGGCTCGGTTCAAGTCCACATCCTTGCCGGCCGTTTCTTTCTCCAGCGCACTCAGCTTGTTCATGCGCTTGCCGTGCGTGTACACGCCTGCTACGCCGCTGGCCAAATAAGCCGCGCCGCCAACAACGCCTGCCGCGCCCGCGGCTGCCGTTGCCGCGCCGCTGACGGCTGCACCCATGTATTTCTGCGTATTAACAACGCCCGTAGCACCGAAGCGTGCAAGATCAGCCGCGCCGCTGACACCTTCGCCAACGGCATTCTCGAACTTGTCGAAGCTGCCTTGCGATTCGTCGTGATTCTGCACGGCGTTATAGATTTGCATGCCCGCGGTTACGCCGCTAAGCGCTGCGGAAGCAGGACCCATATCGATAACCGCGCCCATGGCGCCTTCCTTGGCGGCGCCCGCCAAGCCTTGCACTTCGCCGACGGTAGAGGCGGCTGCGCTTGATGCGCCTACGGAGGCGGCTGCGCCCGTTGTGGCATAGGTTACATAGTCTCGATCGGTATCCTCGTTATAGTTCTGCGTCTTCTGGCTGTTGACCGCCCGTACGATCTTCGAGAACTTGTCCCAATCAATGCTCCTGCCGAAGAAGCCGGTTAAATTTTTCTTCGCTTTGGCTAAGGACGGGGCGCCGGTTCCGCCGGCGAATAAGTTGATGGCGATCTTCCGCTGCATCGGGCTGAGTCCCGTGTAGTAGCCGTACAAGTCCGTCTTCTTATCCTTGGTTGCCTCGGCTTGGACCCAGCTCTCGATAGCTGCCGATCCGCCTGCTGCCGGTGGTGTCGCTCCGCCAGCCGCTTGGGCAACCTTATTGCCTGCCGATCTTTGCAGAGCGAGCGCGCCTTCGGGCGAGGCGCTTAATTGCAGCGGCGACGCTGCTGCCTTGGCAGACGACTCTGGAGATGATTTGCTCTGCGCTGGTGTTGGCTGCTTCGTTTGCGCTGATTCTTTCGACAAAATAGACCCCTCCATTGGCTTGTAGCTGCCTGTCCGTACGTAATTCGTAGTGGTTCAATAGTAGCATGGATTTCCAGTTTTCACTATAGGGGGAAATGGCTCGCTGCCGGATTATTTCTACATATTTCAACGTATATTGTCGAAAAAAGTTCATTCCGTACTAAATAACCCGCAAGCCAGTCTAGCGGCCTGCGGGTTAGGAGGTTCGATCTATAAGGAGGATGCGCCTAAGTCTGTTTAGAGGGGCAGCTTATCGAGCGCGCTTGCTGCCGAAGAGCCGTTCAAGGCAACCTCCAGCAAACCGTCATAATAAAGCTGATGCAAATGCAGAATAAGACCGCTTTGAACGTCGATGGCTTTCACGTTCGCAGCCTCGCCGTTGCTCGCCTGAAGCATGCAGTTGTACTTGAAGTAAGCAACGCCGGTTTCTTCGAACAGGCCGAATGCGCCAAGCGGTAGCGTCGTATTCAGCTTGGCGGCAAGACTGAGCAGCTCGCGGTAATGAGCAGCAGGCACTTCTTCGGCGATCGTGACGAATGTCTGCAGGAAGTATAGTCCTGCATCATCGGCCTCGGATAAGCCGGGCAGGAAGGACAGCTCCATATGGATATCGCGCTGCTCCTGGCCAATGTCGTCGAACACAATGACGAGCGTGGCTGGTCCTTCTTCTGAGGCCTCTACAATGGCAGAAGGAATTTCGAGTTCATCATATTGCACCTTTAATTGAACAAGCAAAGCATAAGGCAATTGAGCGGTCATCCGGTAACCATCCTTCCAGTCTATTCATTAATTGTGGAGCTTCTTGGCGATCATATCCGGCTTCGGCGTCAGCTTCTTATGATCCACCTTCAAGCCGATGTTGGAAAGAAGCTCGACATATTGTTGATCCTTGCCCTTAACGCCTTTGTTGAAGATCGTCTGAGCCAGATCGGCCGTAATCTGGTTGTAGCATTGAGCCATGCTGTTGAACCCGCTCTTCTGCAGCAGCTTCTGACGAACCTCATCGCGGCTCACTTTCTCGTCAGGGTTGCCGGCTTGAAGCTTCTCAATCTTCTTGTCGACGTCTAAGAAGCGATCAACGACTTCATTCTGGCGAACGCGTTTCTTATAAAATTTGTACACGGCCGCGATGCCGCCGATCGCGCCGGCTACGCCTAGTAATATCCAGCCGACAGGCGTCGTGGCGCTGGCTAGCAGCAAGCCTCCGCCAATGATCATGGCGGCGCCTTTCAGCGCTGTCATGCCGCTTGTTGCGCGGTTGATGCTTTGCGACTTGGCTCCGAAGCTTGCGGCCTCGCGCAAAGCATCGTCCTTGCCGGCGTTCTTCTCAAGCTCATTCAACTTGTTCACGCGCTTGTGGTGACTGATTGCGCCGGCAGTTCCGCTTACCATGTAAGCAGCGCCTCCGACAATGCTGGCTGCGCCAACTGCCGTCGTAGCCGCGACGCCTGCAACGGTGCCGAGCGCCTTATGCATATTGATCGCGCTGTTGGCGCCGGCGCTTGCCATATCGGCCAGGCCGCCGCCTCCTTGGCCGACGGCGTTATCGAACCGTTCGTAGCTTTCCATGGAGTCGTTATCGTTATGAAGCGCATTGGCCACCTGCAAGCCGGAAGAAAGACCGCCAAGCATTGACGTCGCAGGGCCAAGGCTGTTAGAGGCTTTCGTCGTATTCTCAGCTGTGCCTCCGATCGCCTTGCCGACGGCAGACGCGCCGGCGGAAGCACCCTGCGAAGCGCCCTTAACGCCTGCCAATCCATAGCCGGTAAAGTCGCGGTTCGTGTCCGCATTATGATTCTGCGTATTTTCTTTGTTGATGTCGCGAATAATCGTCGAGAACTTGTCCCAATCTACGCTGCGGCCGAAGAAGCCGGTCATGAACTTCTTCGCCTTGGCGAGCGAAGGCGTGCCGCCGCCTGAGAAGCGAAAGTGCGCAAGCTGCTTGCTCAGCGGCGCAAGTCCCTCGTAATGCGCGAATAGATCGGATTTCTTGTCCTTAGCGGCTTCGCCTTTCAGCCAGCCGATGATTGCCGCCGATCCGCCTTCGGTACGGGCCAATTCCGCTTTGGCCGCTTTCGTCACTTTATTGCCCGCCGTGCTCTGGAGAGCTAGCGTCCCGCCGATCGCCGATCCGGTCTCCGACGTCGTCCCAACGGTAATGGAGGGTTGTCCCGGCGTTGACTTAATGTGCTTGGGCATAAGTGACGGTTTCTTAAGTAAAGCTTCCTTAGGCAATGAATTACCTCCAATAATAAGACAGAATAGTTCAATCCTATATGCGTTATAACGCGTATCCGTACCTATAAAACTGTAATTATATACTAGCATGATATTCCAGTTGTGACTACTGATGGCGCTTTCTATGAAGTGTTATATCATGCCAAATAAAGGTTATCGAATGGCGTGCAACGGGGCATCCTTCCTACTATAGTGAACGGATAAGAATAAACCGGTCTGAATGAGCATTGTTAGAGATATAAGAAGTTATACGTTTTTCGACTTATAACATAGATGAATGGAGGTGCGGCATGCACATCGATTGCGTCATTATCGGCGGAGGGCCGGCAGGGCTCAGTGCTGCGCTTGTGCTTGGACGCTCGCGGAGACATGTGCTGCTGTTCGACGATAATCGGGCAAGAAATGCGGTTACGCGGGAGTCGCATGGATTTATAACGAGGGATGGCGTTAAGCCGAGTGAGTTCAGGGCGTTCGCGCATCAAGACATTGCCCGGTATCCGAACGTAACGGTGAAGAGGGAACGCGTAACTGAGGTGAGGCATAGTGGCCGGGGGAGCTTCCTAGTGAAGACGGGCGACGGCATCGTTTATCATGCGCGAACGATCCTATTGGCAGCAGGTCTGAAGGAGTCATTGCCTTCTGTCCCTCAAATCCAAGACTATTACGGCAAAAGCTTATTTAGTTGCCCGTACTGCGACGGTTGGGAGCTGCGCGATAAGCCGCTTGTTGTGATTGGAGAGAGCGGAACGAATGCGGTATCGTTAGCTAAGTTCGTGTACAACTGGAGCAAAGACCTCGTCGTATGCACGAATGGCAGGCAAGTGCTGACGCAGGAGCAGATCGCGAATTTCGCCCGCAAGGGAATTAGGGTGCAGGAGCGGCGGATCAGGGCGCTTAAGGGGAGCGGGGGACAACTGCAGAGTATTCAGTTCGAGGACGGTTCGGAAATAAAGCGATCGGGCGGCTTCCTATCGCCGAAATGGCGGCATGCGGTCGACTTCGGCGAGAAGCTGGGCTGTGCGATGAACGAGCATGGCGGGCTCGTAAAGGACGATTACGGCCGAACGACGGTGCGAGGCGTGTACGCGGCGGGCGACGGCGCGCTCATAACGCCGGCTCAGCTCATCATTGCAGCAGGTGACGGCAGCCGCGCCGCGCTTGGCGTGAACGGGGATATTATTAACGAAGACTTTGATTTGTAATCGATCGACCTATTGGAATGCGTTAGCTTGGCAGAGCGAGCAGTCGGTCGCGCTCCTCCACGTAAGCGTGAGTCCAGCCTTGGTGGGCGTAGAAGCGCAGGGCATCTAGTCCCTTATAGTAACGGGCGCCGGTATAGCGTTCATGAAATTGCGGAATCGGTTTGCCGAGCTCCTCGTAATGAAGCCGGAACGCTTCTGGTATATCATGGCCGGGGACGGCGTCCGCAATCGATGCAATATCGATGACAAAATCGCCATACATCGCGTTGGCGTCAATAATGCCCGTAACCTTCGATCCGTCCGATAGGATGTTCCATTGGTGACAGTCGTTATGAACGAAATAACGATGTGGTTCATTATAGGCGCTATACACGAGCAGTCGGTTATAGATCTCTTCGAAAACATCCCGTTCTAAGCAGCTGGTGCGGAACAGCTCATGCCAATTTTCCCAGAACGATCCTCTCTGATCTTCGGCATAAAATCGGCGAATATAGTCATGCCATGAGCGGGATTCTCCATTGCCGGTACGGTTAATGAACCCATAACCGGTGGTGTTGCCGTTCAGCGGCACTTGATTCATCTCGCTAATCGCGCGCACGAGATCAGGAAGCACGGCAACCTTCTGCTCATCCGGCAGGTCGGCTACGACCTGACCTGGAATGTACTCGCGTATGATGAAATTATATGTGCCGTTCGTGCCGCGGCCGAACAGTTGCTGATAGCGGGCGCCGCCGGCGACGAGCAGGTTGGAGATGAATTTGCTGCGCGCATAGTCGGCTTCGTCGCTGGGCTCGGCTCTGCCGATACCGACGACAAAGGACTTTCCTTCCTTCTTGAACGAGAAGACGGAGCTGAAGTGGCCGTTGCCGATCGGCGACACTTCCTCTGCCGGTTCGCCCCAGTGGCTCAGCAGCAGCTCCTCGGCCTCCTTGACGGTTAACTTTGGGCTTTCTTGTGACATGGCGTTCATGCACCTCCTCTTTTTTCGATCAGTATAGGTGAACGAACGAGGCGGTTACAAGGGCGAAAACGAATTATAGATAAACTGTACCGTCGCCATTTCGCCGTATGTTGTTGCTTTAATTTATATTYCTGATTATGGTGGAAGAAAGAGGCTGTTCTAAAGGACATAGAGTTCAAAGGAGAGGTTGTCGCGTGTCTGAAAAGGATAGAGGGGAAACTGTATTGCCCCGGCCATTGCTGTCAATGACGGGCGATTGCCAGTGGCAGCGCATTACGCTTGGCATGTCGGCTTCGCGCACTTACCGATTAAGCGGCGAAAGGGAGACAAGCTATTTGAAGGTCCAATCCCTGGTGCCTTACGACTGCCTCTCGGACGAGAGAGATCGGATTGTGTGGCTGCAGGGAAAGCTGCCCGTGCCGGAGGTGCTATTTTACGATCGCGATGAAAGCCATGAATATTTGCTGTTGTCGGAGGTTGCCGGCGTGAACGCATCGGACAAGATTTACGAGACGATGCTGCCGCAGCTTATGGAGCAATTGGCAGTTGGCCTAAGGGCTGTACATGACGTGGACATCACGGGCTGTCCGTTCGATCGTACGCTTAACATCGTGTTGGAGGAGGCGAGGCGTAGAACGGAGCGGGGATTGGTGGATGAGGATGGTTTTGACGAGGAGCGGCAAGGGTTGAAGGCTGCGGCCTTATATAATGAGCTGTTAAAGCGCAAGCCTCAGACGGAAGAGCTCGTGTTCACGCACGGTGATTATTGCTTGCCGAACATTATTTTGCATCAGGGCGCTTTCAGCGGATTGATCGATTGGGGCAGAGGGGGAATCGCGGACAAGTATCAGGATTTGGCGCTGGCGGTTAGAAGCATCACTCATAATTTTGGCGAAAGCTGGGTCCCGCTATTTCTTGAGGCATACGGATTGCAGGGGGCAGACAAAGCGAAGTTGGAATTTTACAGGGTGCTGGATGAGTTTTTCTGACAAAAACAATAGCTTGACGGCGCACAAAAAAGCTATCCCTTGGTCGTGACGACCTTGCGGGATAGCTTTCATTTKCGTGCAGCATTTATTCTTCGCGGTAATCCTCGACGATCACTCTCAGCGCGCCGGTCTCGGGATGGATGACGAAGCCGTGAACGGGAATGTCCTTCGGAAAGAGCGGATGCTTGCGGATGATGCGAACGCTGTGCATAACGCCTTCCTCGGGTGTCGAGAAGCTCTTTAGGAACTTATCCATGCGAATGCCGGCATTCTCAAGCGTTTCAACAGCTTTCGGATCGATGCCGTGGTCGGCGAATTTGCGTACCAAGCCTTCGGCGTCCAGATTCGTCATGCCGCAGTTGTCGTGCCCGATAACGAGCACTTCGCGGGCGCCAAGCTCATAGACGGCAACCAGGATGCTTCGCATCGCGCTTCCGAACGGCTGCGTCAGAATAGCGCCGGCATTCTTGATGAACTTGGCATCGCCGTTGCGCAGGTTAAGAGCCTTTGGGAGCAGCTCGACAAGACGCGTATCCATACAGGTAAGAATGGCTATTTTTTTCTCGGGATATTTATCCGTCAAGTAAGCTTCATACTGCTTCTCTTCAACGAACTTCTTATTGAAGGCTAATAAATTCGGAATGATGGACATGGTAGGCCTCCTTGCAAAATAACGTGTATATTCTATTATTCATATAATGCTCGCCACAGTCAAATTACGAAAGCGCCTACATCTAGTATTTATTTTTCCTGATATTACCACATAAGGTGTCTAATGCAGCAAACGGCTTTCTTTCGCCTTATCGACCATTCGCTTGACGTAACGGTTAATCGGCTTTTTGAGAGCGAGTCCGAGCAGCAGGGTCAGCCCGGCATAGGCAGCTAGCACGAGGACGTCTCGGAGGACGACATCCCATAATAGGCCTCCGACCGCTTCCCGCATCAGACTAATCGCATAGGTGAAGGGGAGGAACGGGTGGATCGCCTGGAAAAAGGGAGGCGTCACTTGAACCGGGAATGTGCCGCCAGAGCCGCCAAGCTGCAGCACGAGCAGGACGATCGCCATCGCCTTGCCGACGTTGCCGAAGATCGAGACGAGCGTGTAGACGATCAGCATGAACACGGAGCTGAGCAGAACACCGAACGCAATGAACCAGCCTTTGTCGGCTGCGTAGGCACTCAGCAACCATATATCGCCGCTTGTGACGAGCAGTGCCTGCACAATCGCTATCGTTAGGAAGGTGAGGTAGCGCCCGATGTAAACCTCATAGCTGCGATAGGATTCGGCTTCATTCGTTGCCGGCATATCGACGGTAAGCAGGGAAACGAGCAGCAGCGCCCCAACCCAAAGCGATAACGTTGTATAAAAAGGCGACATCGCCGAGCCATAGTTAGGTATCGGGAACAGCCTTTGTTCGTTAAGTACGACCGGTTCGGCGAAAAACGCGCTCTCGCGCTGCGCGTTGTTCCGTAGCAATCCGATCAGCTCGTTCAGATTGCCTTCCTTCTCCAGCTCGCGGATACGCGCTGCTAATGCTTGCACTTTCGCTTCGGCGGCAGGAAGGCTTCTTCTGGCTTCCTCAAACTTTTCCCCGCCTAGCGCAAGCCCTTTCGCCGCATCACTCACGATATCTTCTATAGCCGGGATGGCGTTGCCTGCCTCGACGAGCAGTCGATGTGCCTGATCGGCTTTACCGGCAGCGCTCTTCGCCGCTTGTTTGATATTTGGTAAAATCTCGCTGTCATAGCGGCCGAGTATATCCTTTAGCAAGCCTACGGCGGCGCTCGATTGCTCCTGCAATTGCGTGATTAAATCTTCGGCGGGCTGCTCGCCCTTATTCACCGCTTCTTGAATTTGCTTAAGCAGCGCCGACTGCTGATTCAACCGGGAGGAAACCTGCTGCAGCCGCTGAATCGTTCCGTCCAGCCGTTCACTCCCGGCCGTCTGGCTTAGCCTCTCAAGCGTGGAAATCAGGCTGTCCGCGAGCGAAGACGCCGTAGACAGCCGGTCGGCTGCCGAGGATAGGGAAGCCTTGAGCGCCTCGGGATCCGCGTCCTGGCTGCCGAGTACAGATGTCAGCTGTTCCACCGCGCCAGCCGTCTGTGCCAAAAGCTGCAGGTCCTGCTTGACGGACGGGCCTATAGTGTCCAGCGCTTCTGTGGTTGCGCCGATGAAGTCCGTAAGCTTAGCGGTGAAAGCCTCGCCATCCTTCGCAAGCTGTGCCGCCTTTGGCAGCTCGGTCTGCAGGGTAGAGACGACTTTCTTCGATTTGTCGATGTCGTCAGCCGCGACCTGAACGGCTTGGTTGATTTCGGGAATAAGCGTCTCCAGCTTGAATACCGTATCGCGCACCTTCTCGATTGCCGGCAAGTTCGTTTCAAGCTCGACGCCGATTTCGTTGAACAGGCGGAATATCGTTTCATTCGCCGTTTGTACGAAGGCGCGGCTCACCTGCTCGATGATGCCGCTGGCACCTTTTTGGGTAATTTTTGGGGAAACGGCGTTGATTTTTTCGTTTACGACATAGTTGATTTCCGCCTGCTGCGGATTTTCATCGAGCACGGTAGCGAGCTTGGCAGAGAAGTCCTCTGGAATCGTAATGCTCGCATAATAGTCGCCATGCTGGACGCCTTTAAGCGCGTCCTTATCATCAGTGAACACCCAGCCGATGCTGCGGTTCTCCTTCAGCGAATCGATGATGTCGCGGCCTGCATGGATCGCCGTGTCGCGAAGCGTCGCGCCTTTGTCGTTGTCGACGACTGCGATGGATAGTCCGCCCGTTTGCCCATAGGGATCCCATGACGCTTTGATGTTGAACCACGCATATAGGCAGGGCAGGCAGGCCAAGCCCAGAACGAGAATCGCGGCGGAGATATTGGTTGCGATACTGCGAAGGTCGCCGGCGTATATCGATACGATTTTCCTCAATGGTCCACGGACTCCTTTTGCTGGAATGATTGGTTCTCTTAGTATTGCTGAACGTCCCGCGCGCTACTCAGGCGAATTGACTGATGAAGCAAGGAGCCGCTGTAAAATGGTATGATAACGATTAAGATGCGAAAGGGAGAAGATGGGCAATGGGAGACGCGCGTTTTAAACAATCGGTGGAGTTGACGCTTAAGGTGATCGGCGGGAAGTGGAAGCCGGTCATTCTATGCCATCTGACCGATGGCACGATGCGGTTCGGGGAACTGAAGCGGGAAATGCCTGAAATTACGCAAAAAATGCTGACGCAGCAGCTGCGGGAGCTGGAGCAGGACGCGATTATCGAGCGCAAGGTGTATGTTCAGGTGCCGCCTAAAGTGGAGTACTCGTTAACAAATTACGGCATGACAGTTAAGGAGCTGCTGAACGTCATGTCCGAGTGGGGCGAGAAGCATCAAGAGCGTATAGAAGGATGACGAAGTACGCTCCTCTTAGTTACCAAATGGGTACTACGTCACTTCAAAGTGCGTACTATTCATTTTGATTGTATCGATCTAGAATAGGTCGTGTTAGTCAAATAGATGGGATGAGGAGCGATAACATATGAAGTTGCAGCTGGCTTTGGACTTAGTGGATATTCCGCAAGCGAAACAATTGGTGAGCGAAGTGGAATCCTATATCGATATTGTGGAGATCGGCACGCCGGTCGTTATTAACGAAGGTTTGCACGCGGTGAAGGCAATCAAGGAGGCGTTCCCTAACTTGACGGTATTGGCCGATCTGAAAATTATGGATGCGGGCGGCTACGAGGTCATGAAGGCTTCCGAAGCGGGCGCGGACATCGTAACGGTGCTGGGCGTTGCCGAGGATGAGTCGATCAAGGGAGCGGTCGAAGAAGCGAAGAAGCAAGGCAAAGAAATCCTCGTCGATATGATCAGCGTCAAAAACTTGGCGGAACGCGCGGCAGAGGTTGACGCAATGGGCGTCGATTACATCTGCGTGCATACGGGCTACGACCTGCAGGCCGTCGGACAAAACTCCTTCGAGGATCTCCGCACGATCAAGAGCGTCGTGAAGCGCGCCAAAACGGCGATCGCCGGCGGAATCAAGCTGGCCACGCTGCCGGAAGTCATCGAGGCGAGCCCCGATCTCGTTATCGTAGGCGGAGGCATCACGGGTCAAGCGGACAAGCAAGCGGCTGCCGCGCAAATGCAGCAGTTGATCCGTCAAGGTTAAGGGCGGGCGCTTATATGCCGATAGCAATAAATGATTATTCAGCGGCAATCGCTGCGGAGCTTAAGCAGGCGTTAGCCGGTGTCTCCGAAGCAGAGGTCGAGCGGTTAGTCGATGCGATTGCGCAGGCAGGTCGTGTATTCGTGGCCGGCGCGGGGCGATCCGGATTGATGATGCGCGCATTCGCGATGCGCCTCATGCATCTTGGTCTCGATGCGTATGTCGTCGGCGAGACGGTGACGCGCAGTCTGGCCGAGGGCGATCTGCTTATTATCGGTACGGGGTCTGGCGAGACGAAGTCGCTTGTGCCGATGGTAGAGAAGGCGCGAAGCTTGGGAGCGGTCGTTGCCGCCTTCACGATATCGCCTGCATCAACGATCGGAAGATTGGCGGACGTCACCGTCCTTCTGCCCGGCGCGCCTAAGGATCGTTCGGACGGCGGCGGCGTGACGGCGCAGCCGATGGGCTCGCTATTCGAGCAGACGCTGTTAGTGCTGGGAGACGCCGTTATTTTACGGTTGATGGAGAAGCTGGGCTTGGACGGCAAGGCGATGTACGGCAATCATGCGAATTTGGAATAGAATTACTTTCTGACAAAAGGACCTCGGCTTTCACTTTACGGTGGAATGCTCGAGGTCCTTCGTTTTTTCGATTTTGAGTGGAAATCGTCCAAGTAAATAGTCAACTACAGGCGGAATAAATTCCTTTGATTGGAAACCATACAGTCTAATTCGGCAATTTTCTTCGTTTCCACCAAAATCGTCTTATTTACCTGTAGGAAATCCAATCAAACCGCTTTTTTGATTTCATTTAGCCCATTAGCCTGTATAAAATCCATTCACCTTTGACTAGTGATGACTCACGTTGTGCGAGCGCTTTTGGGACAACTCCTTTTTTGCATGCTTTTATTGACGCAGTTCGCTAGGTCCCGTCGTATGCTCTTCCTTCGACTTCAAGAGCGGCTCTATGGCGAAGGCGATGCGGAAGCGAAGGCTTTCCATCGGATCCTTCAGCTTAATGCCGGACAGCTTCTCGCATTTCTCCAGCCGATAGACGACCGTATTGCGATGCACGAACAGCTGCTTCGACGTTTCGACGAGCTGGCACTGCGTGTCGTAAAACACGCTTAACGTGCGCAGCAGTTCGCTTCGCTCATTGTCCTCGATTTGTCCAAAACATTGGAACGTTTCCTCGTAGAACTGCTTCAGCTCGTCATAAGGAATCATTCGGAACAGGTAGCCGATATCCTTCGATTGATAGGACTGTACGAATCTCGTTTTTTTCATCTGATAGCCGATTTGCAGCGCCTTGGCCGCTTCGGCGTACGACGTGCCAATATCGAGCACGCCTGTGACGGGATTGCCGATGCCGAGCGACAGACTCAGGCCCGTTTGCAGATACAACTGGTCGGTCATGAGTCCGAGCTGCTTGAGGAAGTCGTTTTCCTCCCAATTTGACTCTTGGATGAATAGCAGCAAGCCGAACAGATCGTTTTTGGTGAACATGACAAAGGAATGGCTGAGCTGTGCGAATTGGCGTTTGATAAGCTCGTATTGCATGTCTCTCTCCGAGATGAGGCGCTCATCTGACGGATGACTGGCCGGCATCGTCGTCATTCCGCCGCCAGGCGGACTTGCTGGATCATCCTTGCGTCCTGTCATAACGAGCCATGTTCCTTGCTGCTTCAGGCCGTATTTCTTGCCTCGGTGGAGCGCTTCTTGTTCCGATCCAATGAATCCGTCAATCAAGTCGGAGAAAAACTCGTTTTTGTACCTTCGGGATCTTTCCTTAACGGCTTGCCGCTTCGTCATTTCCATTCCGATAACGTTTGACGCCTGCTCGATGGTGAGGCCATACAGGCTGGAGGGAGCGTGATCTCGCTGGAAGGAAATGAGGCAGCCCTCGTGCCTGTAGGTATGAACAGGGTAAAAGGTCATATTGCGGTATTCCGCATGTGCAGGGTCCAACAGGCAGAGTGAAGCGGTTTCCGCCAGCRAGGGTACGGAGGCGAGTGCTGCGGTTACCGCGTCTTGAAGCGGCCGTAAGGCTCCATCACGGAAGTGGTCGGATTGCGAGACGATCTGCAGCTTGCTGCTAAGAAGCAATACCGGTGAGGACAGCAGAAGGGCAAGCGCCGAGACGATGTCGTCGATGCCTTTGCCTTTCATGATCATTTCGGAAAATTGTTTGTGAATGTGGAGCGCATATTGCAGCTCATGGTTTTTGTTGTCCAGTATGACGCTCGTCGACCGCTGCAAAATTTCGCCAAGCGAGAGCTCCACCGCTGATATTTCGATGACGGGAAATTGCAGCCGTTCGGCTTCGTCCAGCACTTCCTGCGGAATGTCGAGAGCGAAACGTTTCGTCTTGACCGCAATTCCGGAGCATTTCAGCCGATTCATATCCCGCATAAGCTCCAATAGCGTCGACGGCCCCTCCTTCATGAAATAGCCGTTCGTGAGCAGCAGCTCGCCCGGTCGCAGGAAATGAATAATATCGGGCGCATCCATAATATTGACCGTGTTCACGTTGCGAGACAAACCTCCGTGTCCGGCAAGTACATGCGACTTGGCAAAAATATTAACCTCCAACAGCTCTTCTAGCAGCATCGGAATCACCTCTTAATCGTTCTCTTATGATATAAAAACTAACATCTATGGATGAGTGTGTAAAGCTCTTATTGGATCAATCGTATAATGATCGAACATTATTTTGGATTATACGAACAATGACAAGAGGGGCGGCAGCCGTTATGCTCTTTTTATAGAAGTACACGTTAGATAATATGACATTAAAAATGATATCAATCGTCCGGGGGCGAGTGAATTGCTGGATGTGCTGATTAACGGGGCCAGGCTGCCGAGTGAAGATCGGTTAATGGACGTTGGCGTGAGGAATGGCTTAATCGTGTACGTGGAGCCTAGCGGGAGTGATATCGCTCCTGCGGCTAAGACGGTGGAGAATGGCCATGGCGGCGTCCTGCTGCCGGGTTTGGTCGAGCCGCATATTCATCTGGAGAAAGCGTATTTGCTATCGCGGATGGAAAGAGAGGCGGCTTCGCTGCAGGAAGCGATCGCGATGACGGCGGATATGAAGCATAGCTTCACCCGGTCAGATATGAAGGAGCGTTCGCTCGCTGTTATACGTGAGGCGGTTCGGAACGGCGTGACGCATATGCGCTGCCATGCCGAGGTAGACCCCATTCTCGGATTAACCGCGTTCGAAGCCGCACTTGAGCTGAAGGAGCAGGTTCGGCATGCGCTTGATCTGCAGATCGTCGTGTTCCCGCAGGAGGGGATCTCCAAGAGCCCGGGAACAACGGAGCTGATGGAGGAAGCGCTTCGGCTGGGCGGAGACGTTGTGGGCGGCATTACGTATCAAGATGCCGATCTTGACGGGCATTTGGATTGCGTATTCGGGTTAGCGGAGAAATACGGCAAGCCGCTCGATTTTCACGCTGACTTCTTCGATAATCCGGAGCAGGTCGCCATCGTAGGCATCGCGGAGCGGACAATCGCATCAGGGATGCAAGGACTAGTGTCGGCAGGACATGTGACCTCGCTTGGATCAATGCCCTATGAACAAGCGGCTGCGGTAGCGGAGCTGATCGGAAAAGCGGGCGTTCATATTATGAGCCTACCCGCCACTGATTTGTTCATTAACGGCAGGGGCGATCGCGAGAAGCCGCGAAGAGGGCTTACTCCGGTTCGCATGCTGATGGAGAAGGGCGTGAACGTCGTCATCGGCGTCAACAACGTGCGCAATCCGTTCACGCCGTTCGGCAAGGCGGATCCGTTGGAAACGGCGTGGCTGCTGGCGGTAACCGCTTATATGGGCGGCGAGTCCGATGCGAAGCAATTGATACGCATGTTGACGGATGGTGCGGCAAGGGCGCTGGGACTCACCGATTATGGATTGGGTCTGGGTAAGACGGCAGATATGGTGCTGTTCGGGGAAACGTCGGAGCGGGATATTTTGCTGAACAAGCCGGAGAGCCGCACGGTATGGAAGCGCGGTGTGAAGGTAGCCGACTCGCGAACAGTAAGCAATTTGATAGGGGTTTAAGGATTGGCCATATAAACATTACATATAAGGGAGTGGATGAGAGATGAGAAAGACGGTTGGAACGAAGGTTATGCTTGTGATGTTGGTTGCAATGATGACGTGGGTGCTGGCTGCTTGCGGGGGCGGCGGGAACACGAAGGAAACGACAGCGGGTACCGAGAGCAACAAACCGGCAGAGACGAGCGCGAGCAAGGAACCGATTCTGATCGGCGTGTCGACGGAAGCGACAGGCGATAACGCGATGAATTCGATTAACCTGTATCAAGGCGTACAGGTAGCGGTCGATCAAGTGAATGCCAAAGGCGGCATTAACGGCCGGCTTGTTGAGCTCGTCGTGCGCGATACGGAGCAAAATCCGACGCGCGGCATCAGCATCATCCGCGATTTCGGCCAGAAGGAGAAGGTGCATGCGGCAATCGGAGGTTTCTACAGCACGGTTATGCTAGCCCAGTCGCCGATCATCATGGAAGAAAAATTCCCGTTCATGGTTGCTACTTCTAATGTTCCAGCTTCGGTTGAAAGCGGCATGCCTTGGACGTTCGGCGTCCGCATGAACGCCAACATTACCGCGAAATACGCGCTCAAGTTTATAGAGGAGCATTTCGGCACGAACAAGATCGCGATTTTGCACGAAAACGGCGGTTACGGCAAAGGCGCGGCGGCGGCAATGACGAAGGCGCTTGAAGAAGCGGGCTTGAAGCCGGCAGCAGTGGAGTCGTTCGACAACGCGAAGGATAAAGATATGACCGCTCAAGTGAACCATGCGAAGGAGGCGGGTGCGGAAGTCATTTACTTGTTCGGCCAAGGCGCGGGCAACGGTTATGTGATGCAGGCGATGGATAAGCTCGGCTGGAAGGTGCCGATCGTCGGCGAGAACGGCATGGCGAATAAAGGCGCACAAGAGGTCGGCAAGGAGCTTGCAGAAGGAACGTACGCGATTCAGACGGCCAACTTCAACGTAGAGCAGACGCGCGAGCCGGCTAAAGTGTTTTTGGAGGATTTCACAACTAAATTCGGACATATCCCAACGACGTTCGCTTCTGCGGCGCAAGGCTATGACGGTGCGATGATGCTGTTCCAAGCGATTGGCGCTGCCGAGCTGACCGGCGATTTGAAGAAGGACCGCGAAGCGATCAAGAACAAGCTCGAGACGGGCTTCGGCGCATACAGCGGCGTTATTAAGGATTGGGAACAGCCTTTCACGACAGATAACCACGACGCGATTGATATCAACTCCTATCTCATGTGCGTGTGGAAAGACGGCAAGCTGATCATCTCCGATAAGCAATAACGAACGGACTTCACTTCAACTTCACAGACCTATGGAAATGAGGGATAGACATGTCGCTGATCCTGCAGCTTGTTATTAGCGGGCTATCGGTAGGCTGCTTGTACGCCCTGATCGCGCTCGGCTACAGCTTGACGTACGTCGTCAACGGAACGCTGAATATGTCCCAGGGACAGCTGGTTATGCTTGGAGGGGTGCTCATGTTCGGCTTTGCCGGAACGGGGMAGCTCCCCTTCTTCTTAGCGTTCGTGCTCGCTGCTCTGTTGGTCGGGCTGCTTAATCTCGGTATCGAGAGGCTGGCCATCCGCAAGTTCGACAAAGGCGCGAATTCGATCGAATGGGTGCTGAGCACGATCGCGGTCGGCATTATTATTCAAGATGTGGCGTTATATTTCAACGGCCCGGATGAAGGCGTTACGCCTTCGCCGGTCGGCGATCAGATGCTTCGGCTGTTCGGCGCGGGCATCTACTGGAAAGAGTTTGTGTTTTTGCCCGTCGTCGGCATCCTGCTCGTCCTGCTTGTTTTGTTTTACAAAAAATCGCATTGGGGCTTGTGGCTGCGCGCAACGGCGGACAATCGGACGGCCGTGGAAATCATGGGCATCAGCAGCAACCGGATCGTCGCCGTCGCTTACGTATTAAGCGGCTTGCTTGCCGGAATTGGCGGCGCTTTGATGTCTACCAACTACGCGGTATCGGTCGATGTGGGCTTGGCGCTCGGGCTTAAAGCGATCTCGGTGGCGATATTGGCGGGCGTCAACAATCCGAAGGGCATCGTGGCGGCGGGACTGCTGCTCGGCATTGGCGAGGTGTTCATCGGCCAATATATTTCGACTGCCTTCAGGGAAATGTTCGTATACGGCCTTGTCATTCTTGTCCTTTATTGGAGGCCGATGGGGCTGTTCAATGCCCGCAAAAGCATCGTGAAAGTGTAAGCGTAAGTGTAATGACGGACAATCAGGGGGGAGCGCAGATGAACACAGTGTTGCGCAAAAGCATGAACTACCGGGGAGCCGCCGGTTGGGCTGCCGCGCTGGCGGCGTTGGCGCTGTTAACCGCCGGCCCATGGCTGGTAGATACGTATTATTTGAATTTGATGTTCATGATCGGCATCTTCGTCATCACCTGCGCGGGGATGAATATCATCATTGGTTATTGCGGCATCGTCTCGATCGGCCATGCAGGCTTAATGGCGATTGGTGCGTATACGTCTTCGTATCTAAGCACCAAATACGGCTTGTCGTTCTGGCTTGTTGCGTTGATCGGCATTGTTGCTTCATTAATTATAGGCAGCTTAATTGCGATTCCGACCATTAGGGCGGGCGGCGTATACTTATCAATGATTACGATTGCGTTCGGAGTCGTCATTCACGAGGTGCTGATCCGCTGGGACGGCGTCACGGGCGGGCCTCTCGGCATCTCAGGCATACCGAAGCCGCAGATAGGAAGCTACACATTTGATCTAAAGGGGATGTACTTGCTCGTTCTTGTCATTGCGCTGGCCGCGCTGCTGCTTGTTCGCAATCTGCGTCGCTCCTCCTGGGGAAGAGCGATGATCGCAACGAAAGAGAACGAAATTGCCGCCGCTTCGCTCGGCATTCGCAAGTTCAAGGCGCAATACGTCGGCTTTGCAATTAGCTCAGTGCTTGCGGGTCTAGCGGGGGCGATCTACGCGCATACGAATAGCTTTATTAGCCCAGATACGTACCATTTTCCGACTTCGGTCCAGCTCGTGCTGATCGTTATTCTCGGCGGAGCGGGGCGAATGCTCGGACCGGTCATTGGAGCGGCAATCATCGTTTTCTTGCCGGAGCTGCTCGATATGGAGAAGCCGCGCATGGCGTTATACGGCGGCATTATGTTCGCGGTGCTGTATTTCTTGCCCAAAGGGATTGCCGGCACGATAGCCGGTTGGGTCGGCGCTAGGCTGGAAGCTTACCTGGGCCCGGCGGAAACGGAAGCTAGGGATAGTTCGCTTGCCGATTCGAAGCTGTTCCCGAACGCTGCCGCCCCGAAGGCTGTAGGTGAAGCGATGCTTGTGTTGGAGGGCGTCAACAAACATTTTGGCGGGCTGCATGCGCTTAAGGATATCGACATAACGATAAAAGCAGGCGAGGTGCATTCGTTGGTAGGGCCGAACGGCGCGGGTAAGACGACGCTGCTGAACGTGATTTCGGGTTTGTACAGCGCGGAGGAGGGGCGATTTCTTCTAAAGGGGCAGCCGCTTGTGCCGCGTTCGTTGTCTTCCGTCTCGGAGCTCGGCATTGCTAGAACGTTCCAGCATTCACGGCTATTCAAGGAATTATCGGTGGTCGAAAATGTGATGACGGGCGTAGCGCGAAGCCAGCGCAGCGGAATCGCGGAGGCGCTTCTGCGCACGCCGGGGCAGCTCCGCAAGGAGAAGGCGATGCGTGCCAGAGCGCATGCGCTGCTGGACTTGATCGGCTTCGAGGGAAGCAGGGATTTGCCGGCCAGTCAATTGCCTTACGGGCATCAACGCATGGTTGAAATCGCTCGCGCCTTAGCTACGGAGCCTAGTCTACTGCTGCTTGACGAGCCGGCTGCGGGTATGACCGCGGCGGAGATCGAACACTTGGAGCGGCTGCTGCAGAAGCTGGTCAAGGGCGGCATCACCGTTATTTTGATCGAGCATCATATGCACTTCGTGCAGCGTGTATCGGATACGGTGACGGTGCTCGACTTCGGCCGTGTTATTGGCACGGGCAGTCCGGACCAGATGCTGAACGATCCGCGCGTCATCCGCGCTTATCTGGGCGAAGAGGAGGAGGTGGCGGCCGGTGCTGAGCATTAAAGGACTGCATGTGCGATACGGCGCGATTCACGCGCTGAAGGGAATCGATCTTGAAGTAGGCGAAGGCGAGATCGTCGCTGTTATCGGCTCGAATGGCGCGGGCAAGACGACGCTGCTTCAATCCGTGTTAGGACTTGTGAAGCCTAGCGGAGGGACGGTCACATTCGAGGGCAAAGATATTACGGGGTTGTCCGCCAGCCGGACCTCTAATCTTGGCGTCTCGCTCGTTCCTGAGGGGCGCGAGGTGTTCGGGACGTTGTCCGTACTCGAAAACTTGCGGATGGGACTGAAGCAGAAGATCGGTTCCGTCTCGCGCGCCCAGTTCGACAAGGAGCTGGAGCTTGTGTTCGAGCGTTTTCCGCGCTTGCATGAGCGGCGCCACCAGCTTGCCTTCACGTTAAGCGGCGGCGAGCAGCAGATGCTTGTGCTGTCGCGGGCGATGATCAGCAAGCCGAAGCTGCTGCTTCTCGATGAACCATCGCTTGGCTTAGCGCCGATTATCGTGAACGAAATATTCGCGACTATCGCCGAGCTTAGCCGGGAAGGCGTATCGATCCTGCTCGTGGAGCAAATGGCGCACAAAGCGCTGTCGATAGCGGGAAGAGGGTATGTTATAGATAACGGAACGGTGGCCATGCACGGCCCGGCGGCAGCTTTGCTAGGTGACGAACGCATGATCAAGGTTTATTTGGGCGTACATTAAAGGAACTTATTATAGTCGCGAAAGGTGATGCAGCATGAAACGAACAACAATTAACCGCATTCGCATTGGCGAAGACCTATATAATATGACGATTGATCGAGAGCTGGGCGTTATCACAAGCTTGGAGAAAAATATCGGCGGGAAGATGACTGGCGGAACTGGCGAAGCCGGAGGGGAAGAAGCGCTGGATGCGGGTGGGTTGCTATACTTGCCTGCCATGAGCGATATGCACATCCATCTCGATAAGCATTTTCTCGGCGAACCGTGGAAGCCGCTGCAGCCGTTCGTGACGCTGCCTGGACAGCTTGCTTTCGAGAAAGCGATGATCAAGACGATGCCGACGACTGCCGCGGATCGGGCAAGGCGACTCATCGACCTGCTGCTGAGTCATGGCACGACGAAGATTCGGACGCATGTCGATGTCGATCCGGTGATCGGCATCTCCCATCTGGAGCATGTGCTGGCGGTGAGGGAGGAGTACCGGGGCGTGATGGAGATCGAGATCGTCGCATTTCCGCAGCAGGGGCTGCTGCGCTCCGATTCCGTTAAGGTCATGAAGGCAGCGCTGCGCGCCGGAGCCGAATATGTCGGCGGTGTCGACCCGGCAGGGCTGGACCGTCAAGTCGACTTCAGCCTCGAGACGATGTTCGAGCTGAGCTCGGAATTTGGCGCCGGCGTCGATCTTCATCTTCACGACCCCGGGCATCTCGGCTTGTACACGATCAGCCGCTTCGGCGACTTGACGGTTCAAGCGGGCAAAGGCGGACGTACGGCTGTTAGCCATGCGTATTGCCTAGGCCAAGTGACCGAGGCAGAATCGCGGGATCTGGCACAGAAGCTTGCGGCGGACGACGTCGCCATTATTACGAGCGTGCCGATTGATCGGCCGATGCCGCGCGTCGATCAGTTAATCGCCGAAGGTGTGCGCGTTCACGTCGGCTGCGACAATATTCTAGATGCATGGAGCCCGTTCGGCAATGGCGATCTGCTTGCAAGGGGCTCGAGGCTGGCCGAGAAGCTCGGCTGGATCGTCGACGAGGATCTGCTGCGGACGTATCCGCTCATCTCGTCGGGCTCGCTCGTGCCGAAGGCGGGGGATCCTGCCAGCTTTATGCTCGTGGACGCCATGAATCCGAAGCATGCGATTGCTCTTGCACCGCCTCGCGAAGCGGTGTTCTCCGCCGGCAAGCTGGTTGGCGGCAGGTGGAAGGAAGCGGCTGAACGTTTCGTTGCACCGGCTGCTTTGACCAGCTTATAATGTTACTCTTCAGAAGCACGGCCAG
This sequence comes from Paenibacillus sp. 2TAB19, assembly GCF_052115185.1. NCBI lineage: Bacteria > Bacillati > Bacillota > Bacilli > Caryophanales > Paenibacillaceae > Paenibacillus > Paenibacillus sp. 2TAB19. The sequence goes on from NZ_JBFRGE010000012.1 coordinate 53,931, forward strand.
ACATCAGTCAAGTTAGGTGTTTGGCAAGTGCTTTTTTTGTTTGCCTTCTTGGACATAATAGAAGCGCAGAACAAGGGATTATTTTCTATGTTGACATGAAACCAAATGGTTTCATATAATGAGAAGGCATCAGATTAGAAACCATTTGGTTTCATATCAATTGATTCCAGAGTGGACAAGCTCATTAAACATTGAACATTGGAGGTTATACTTATGGGAGACAACATTCATACACAGGACAAGCTGCCGGATATTCGCCAGACGGTCTTGTTGAAAGCGCCAATCGAGAAAGTATGGAAGGCCGTATCTACGGCAGAAGGCATAGCGGCATGGTTCATGCCGCCGAGTGATTTTCAGACGGAGGTCGGCTTCGAGTTTCATTTGAACGCAGGTCCATACGGTCAATCGCCTTGCAAGGTGACGGAGGTGGATCCGCCGAACCGTTTATCGTTTAATTGGGGCAAGGATTGGACGTTGACGTTCGAGTTGGCCGAGCTGCAGGGCGAGACGGAATTCACGCTCATTCACGGTGGGTGGACAGCTGGCATGGCGACCGAGTTCGGCGAACCGCATGACATCGTGCGAGGCAGAATGGAGCAAGGCTGGTCTGGCATTGGGCAGAAGCTCCGCGGCTATGTAGAGGAATAAGATGGCTGAACCGCTGCCGAAGCATGATGTGTTTCAAGCGATAGCCGATCCGACGCGGCGCAAGGTGCTTGAGCTGCTAGGCGATGAGGAACTGCCGCTAAACGCTATCAGCGGCCACTTCGCGATGAGCCGTACGGCCGTGTCGAAGCATCTCCGCGTCTTATCGGACGCCGGACTCGTGAAGGACCGGAAGGTCGGGCGCGAGACGCGCTACCGTCTAGACCCCGATCCGCTTAGAGAGCTGAAGCGCTGGCTGGCGTTTTACGAGCGCTTCTGGGATAACAAGCTCGCCGCGCTCAAGCGTTATGTGGAATCGGAGGATACGGATACCGATCCCGATTCGCCGGCCAATAACGGCATTATGGGCAACTAAATAGCTATGCATACGAAAAACCGCCTCATTAGTTCGATTTCAGGACACTAATGGGGGCGGTTTATTGTTTGTGGTACGAAAAACGGCTATTTAGTTAGACGAAATGCCGTTACATGCACTGGGAGCTACTATTTCCGCAGCAAAGACAAGTCAAAGTCCGGAACGAGGCCTTCCGCAGATGCTCGTCCGAGCAACGCTTCAATGGCCGCATAACCGTCTTCGCCGAGGTTGGCAGTGAACTCGTTCACGTATAGATCGATGTGCGACTGAGCAACATCTTCCGAGAGTTCTTGGGCATGCTCCATCACATAGCCGCGTGACGCACCGGGATGCTCCCAAGCGTACTCGACGGAAGAGCGAATCCAGTCTGTAATGGATTCGGCATCCAATGAGCGCTTGGCGATGATGGCGCCAAGCGGGATGGGCAAGCCTGTATCTTCTTCCCACCAGCTTCCGAGATCGGCGAGCTTGCTAAGGCTGTAATTCGGATAGGTGAAGCGGGCTTCATGAATGACGAGCCCGGCGTCGATTAGGCCGTCGCGTACGGCAGGCATAATCTCATGGAAAGGCATGACGACGATTTCGCCGACCCCTCCCGGCACTTGTTGCGCAGCCCATAGGCGGAACAGTAGGTACGCCGTCGAGCGCTCGCTAGGAACAGCGACTCGTTTGCCTGCTAGCGCAGCTGGGCCGCCCTCGCCATCTTTGGTTAGCACAAGTGGTCCGCAACCGCGGCCCAGCGCGCCGCCGCATGGCAGCAGCCGATAGTCTTCCAGCACCCAAGGTAATGCGGCGTATGAGATTTTCATAACCTCAGGGCCTTCCGCACGGGCAGCCCAGTTGTTCGTAATGTCGATATCCGCATACGTTACGTTAAGCTCCGGTGCTCCTGGCACTAAGCCATGCGCCAAAGCATGGAATACGAATGTGTCGTTGGGACACGGGGAATAAGCGATATTCATTCCAACACCTCCAGTATTGCGGCACTTGCCGCTTCAAGCGCAGCGAGCGCTTCGCCGATGCGCCATGCAGCGCGGTCGCGCGGACCGACGGCGTTCGAGATCGCGCGCAGCTCCGTGAACGGTATGGCTAGCCGCTGAGCGGCGACGGCAACGCCGTAGCCCTCCATCCCTTCCGCCGCGGCGCCGGGAATGCGGGCTGCATGCGCCGCAGCAGTCGCGGCGCTGCCTGTTGCCGTCGAGACGGTCAAGGCGGGAGCAAGCACCGCCGACAAGCCAGCAGCTTGGATGGCGTCATAGATGCGGCGACTCCAAGCGGGGTCAGCTTCAAGGCGAGCCGTGCCGAAGCCTAGCTCGTCCACGCTGATGAAGCCTTCCTGCGACTCGGCGCCGAGATCGGCGGCAATAATCTCGTCGGCTACGACGAGCGTACCGATGGCGGCAACGCCGTCGAAGCCGCCGCCGATGCCCGCGCTAATGACGAGTCCATACGGCTCGTCAGCGGCAGCAAGGGCGGCAGCGGTGCTCGCCGCCGCATAAGCAGGGCCGACGCCAGCAGCTATGACGTCGGCCTTCGCATTGCCTCCAAGGCCGCGCAAGACGGCGTCCTTCTCGGCATCTACCGCCGTAACGATCAACACGCGCGTTCCGCGGCTCTGTTGTTCTTCGTTACGGCTATGATTAATGTTGGTCACGGGGTAACTGCCTCCTTTACAGAAACTGATACTACATATCTATCTTCTAATAGTATCACTCGCTAGAAAGGGTGTCCAAATCTCGCCTATCCGATCGTAATCTTTCCTTCCGGGAATCGGTACAGTTCCTTCTTGGAGCGCGAGTTGAGAGCGAAGGCGAGCGTTACCGGACCCAAACGGCCGACGAACATAAGCAGGATGATGATGACTTTGCCTGCTTCGGACAGATGCGACGATAAGCCGGAGGACATGCCGACCGTACAATAGGCTGAAGTCGCTTCAAACAGGATTGCGAGGAACGAGCCGGTCTCCGTAATGGACAGCAGCATGGCGGCCGAGCAAATAATGGCGAAGGAAATCATCGTCAGCATAATAGCTTGATGGATCTGCTGCTTCGCAATACGGTAGCGGAACAGCACGATATCCTCTTTGCCCCGTATCATGGCAATCATGGCCCCGACTAATATCGCGAATGTCGTTACGCGAATACCGCCGCCCGTAGAGCCTGGCCCCGCCCCGATGAACATCAGAATAATGAGGAAAAACTGTGTTACCTCGCGCAGCAAGCTGGGATCGAGGGTGCTTAGTCCAGCCGATCTGGCTGTTACCGATTGGAACAACGAGCCAAGCACCTTGCCGCTTCCGGACAAAGGCTGCAGCGTTAGAGGGTTAGAGAACTCCAGCAAAAGGATAACGACTGCGCCTACGAATGTAAGCACGCCGGTTACGGATAAGACAACCTTACTATGCAGGCTGAACTTCTTGTGCTTCGGATAGGTGAGCAATTCCGAAATAACGATGAATCCGATCCCCCCGAAGAAAATGAGGAGCATCGAGACAATGTTGACGAACGGATCTTCTACATAATGAATGAGGCTGGCAGCCCGTTCGGGGAATTGCCCGAAGAGGTCGAAGCCGGCATTGTTGAAGAAAGAGACGCTATGGAATACGCCGAAGTAAAGCGCTTGGCCGACCGGCATCTCGAGCATGAAGTAGCCGCTAAGCAGGACAGCGCCGGATAGTTCGATGCTAAGCGCGTACAGCAGCACCTTGCGGACCATCTTGACGATGCCTTCCGTAGAGCCGTAATTCATCGATTCTTGCAGCACGAGACGCTCGCGGAACGAGATTTTCTTCTTGAACAACAGGGCGAACAAGGTCGCCATTGTCATAAAGCCGAGTCCGCCGATCTGGACGAGAATAATGACGACAACCTGGCCGAAGGTGGAGAAGTGCGTCCCCGTATTCAATATCGTCAGACCCGTTACGCAAGCGGCAGACGCCGAAGTGAACAGCGCGTCCAAAAAAGAGATTTGCTGATCTCCTGTATAAGCGAACGGGCGTGACAGCAATTGCGCGCCGATCATAATAATGACGACGAAGCCGAACAGCATGACCTGCGGAGGGCTCGGTCGAAAACGTAATTTTTTTCGAAGGGAAGCGGCGATCTTCATGGTGTCAATTCCACCTGTCTCTTTCCGGTTATTATGGGTAAAAATTGATTATAACATGTAGATAGTCTGCTAGCTTCCAGTGCTTGAGGCCGCAATTTCGTCGTGTGCTTCGATACGGTCTGCGGCGATGACTCGATTTCGGCCGTTGCGTTTCGCATAGTATAGCGCGTTATCGGCCTCGTGAAGCAGATATTCGAGCGGCAATGTCGATTGGTAACTTTCTGTTACGCCAAAGCTGGCTGTGATCGATATCGTGTTCGCTCCGCTTATTAAAGGAGTTGAACTAATCTTTTCTTTTAATTGCTCGGCGATCTGAAGGGCTTGTGCTAGCGAGGTGTTAGGCGCGCATAGAACGAACTCTTCGCCGCCGTAACGTGCAAAATAGGCGGAGGGCGCTATGATGCTGTTTACGAGGCTGACGACGTGCTGAAGAGCAAGATCGCCCACGCTATGCCCGTAGCGGTCATTAATCGCTTTGAAGAAGTCGATATCGAGAAGAATGATCGACATAGGCGTACGGCTAGTTATCGATTGTTCTAATTGTTTATTGGCAATCTCCATAAAATGAGTCCGGTTATATAAGCCCGTTAGTCCGTCTCTCTCGGCAAGGCGCCGCAGCTTGTTCTGCAATTGCATATGCTCGGTCATATCGATCATAACGATGGTGCGGCCGGCGACATCGCCTTTTGTATTCAGCAGCTTGGAGGAGCGAAGACGATAGTAATGGGTTTCGCCGCCTTTGATCCACTTCAATTCCTGCTCGTACTCCTGCTTCTGACCGTCATCCTTATCGTTGTCGAATACTCCGGTATCTGCGCCGCGCTTCCATACCTGGTCGATCGGCTTGCCGATAGCTGCAGGATTTAGGGAAGGAATAATGGCTATCGCTGCACTATTATAATCAACGATTCTGCCCGATAAATCTAGTACGAGCACGCCGTCGCGCATACTCTCGAATATATGATCCCTCGCTATCGGCGATACGGTCAACATGCCCACGGTAACGATAGCCCATATGTAGAGGGCCGATGTGATGCACATTACGATCGGTACAGGATCCATACCGAGAGGTGTCAAGCCGATTACGTAGAAGAAGGCTCCGAGCATAGGCAACAGATGGCCGAGGATCATGATGAAGTTTTGCTTGTGGTAACCTGCTCTTGATTTGCGCATATGCATGATCAGCAAAAATATAGATGCGGCCAGGCATCCAAACGTATAAGCGCCATGAACGTAATACCATCTGCCCGGGACGATGTCGACCATCGGCGTCGGCGTATTTTCCCGTAAATAGAGCAGCTTGTAAAATAAATGATGGTAGTCGTTCGTCGTATTCATAATGAGCGTAATAGTCGGAATGACAAATAGCACCCAGCCTCTGCGGAATGCGGCATAGGCGTGGATGCCGATATAGTGGAAGACGAGCAGTAGACTGCAAGGCGCAATGAACGGCATGCCGAAGTATTCGATACTGAGCCAAAATCTGATTTCCTGCAGGGAGTCGCTCGATAACTCGAAGGCGAAGGCGAAGGTGTAAATAGCGCTGAAGATGGAGGACCAGATAAACGCTTTGGTTCCTGTGAAGTTGGTTTTCATGTAGTAAGCGTAGATGGCCAGCAGCACACTAAGCACGCCGGAGATGATTACGAGAACGATGTAATCGTTTATGGACATATTCATTATTGGCTCCAGTACGTTCGTTATAAATAGAGTGTAGCACATTCGTGCGCCAAAAAGTATTAGAAGAACCATGGCGAAAAATAGAATAATTTGTGCGATTATGGGGAATATTGTGTCAAATGTCCCATGAACAAGCTGTCATAAATTGCTATAATAGAAGAGCGAGTAGTTTCGGAGGTATTCGCAGACTGCTTCAACCCTGATAGGTTGGAAGAAAGGAAGTTGATTAATAATATGCGAAAAATTAGACAGAAGATTGTCAATTTTAATTATACGAAAATAGGATTTCTAGTTCTTATGGTTGTTATGCTCATTTCATCGATATTTCAAGTCGCCGGAACTGAGCAAGTGAAGGCCGCGACGACGATGCCCCCGTCGGGGCCGACCGGAAAGGCTTATTACGTAGCGACAACAGGAAGTGATTCGAATCCCGGTACGTTGAACGCCCCGTGGAAAACGATCCAAAAAGCTGCGAATACGCTGGTAGCAGGGGAGATCGTTTATGTCAGAGGCGGAGTCTATAAGGAGTTTGTGACCATCAAAAAGTCAGGCTCTCAAAGCGGAGGCTACATCACATTCCAAAACTACGATGGCGAGGTTCCTGTTATTGACGGAACGGGGCTTAAGGTAACGAGTTCGATAAACGCGCTGTTCTATTTGAATAATGCAAGCTATATCGTCGTAAACGGTTTTGAGGTTCGTAATTTGGCTGCAGCTAGCAGTTCTCTTTATCCCGCTGGTTTCCGTGTTACTAACGGCGGGAATGAAATTTATATTTTAAACAATAACGTGAACCAGATTAAAAATACTTCTAGTGGCGGTAACGCCAACGGGATTCAGGTTTACGGAAACAAAAGTACGCCGATAACAAATGTGCGCATCAGCGGCAATGAGGTGCATAACCTGGTATTGGGATGGAGCGAATCTGTAGCCTTAAGCGGTAACGTTGACGGGTTCTCGATCGACAATAACGAGGTTCACCACAACGATAACATCGGTATCGATGTAGCCGGTTTTTATGGAAACTGCGCAAGTCCATGTTTCGATCAGGCCCGAAATGGAGTCATATCGGATAATGTCGTCCACCATATTGATTCCTCGGATAACCCAGCATATGAGGGTGATCCATCTGCTCCAGGGATATACTCGGATGGCGCAACGAATGTTGTTATTGAAAGAAACCATGTTTATTCTAATAACTTTGGGATGAGCCTGGCAAGCGAGAAAAAAGGCAACAGCACGAGCAACATCACTATACGGAACAACTACATCCATCATAATGATCGTTCCGGCATCATAATGGGGGGCTCTACCTCTGCGAACGGCGGCGCAGCCAACAATCTGATTGTCAATAATACGATGGTGGAGAACGATATGCGTAAAGAGGGGTTTGGGGAAATTACCCTTCAGGAAAACAATGTAAACAACAAGATAATGAACAATATTTTTTATGCGGGGCCGCAAATGCGATTTATTCAAAAGTCGAGTAAAAGCGGTTCAGGAAATATCATCGACTACAACCTCATGTTTAAAACCGACGGAGAAAATGGAAGTAAATGGAGATGGCAAGGAACATCATATAGCACATGGAGTGCATATAAGGCAGCGACGGGTTATGATGCAAATTCGGTATTCGCTGATCCGATGTTTGTAGATAAGAGTGCGAATGATATTCATCTAAGCGTAGGGTCGCCTGCGATTGACAAAGGTTTTCCAGGTGTGATGGAAGCTAGCTCAACTGATTTCGACGGAATGACAAGGTTGATGGGGAACTCGGTGGATATAGGTGCGATTGAGTTCAACGTTCCGACAGACCCAGGAACGGATCCAGGAACAGACCCAGGAACAGACCCAGGAACAGACCCAGGAACGGATCCAGGAACAGACCCAGGAACAGACCCAGGAACGGATCCAGGAACAGATCCAGGAACAGATCCAGGAACAGATCCAGGAWCAAACCCAGGAACGGATCCAGGAACGAACCCAGGAACGGATCCAGGAACRAACCCAGGAACGGATCCAGGAACGAACCCAGGAACAGATCCGGGAACGAACCCAGGAACAGATCCGGGAACGAACCCAGGAACGGATCCGGGAACGGACCCAGGAACAGTTCCTGTGCCGACTCCAGTTGTTATTACTGTGGATGGCAATGTATCGGATTGGGATAATGTCGTTGCATTGGAGACAGGCCCATCGAATGTAAGATCCTTAAAGGCATTCATGAACGATACGGATTTGAATTTGCTTGTTACCGGGAAATCACTCACGAGCAAAGGACAATTTTATATCAATACGGATAATGACAGCAGTACAGGTTTCCAAGTGTATCACTGGTCAACCAGTGGATCGGATTATTTAATAGAAAACGGAACCCTGTATAAATACAGTGGCAAAGGCGGCAGCGACTGGGCTTGGACAAAAGTGATATCCTATAAAACTATTAAAAAATTCGTTGTAAGCAGTACGGTACTCGAGGCTCAAATTTCATTGTCGGATTTAGGAGTAAGCGAGGGAGAAACAGTCTATATCGGATATGTATGGAAGGATTCTGATAGCAACAAGCTTTCGCTAGGTAAATCATTATTACCGGTTGGAAATTAATAGAGTGTGACCGTGGACCTCTTTAATCAACAGTGACAGTGCGGCTTTAATGAAGCGGACATTGTAGATGTTGATTAAAGAGGCCTTTTTTGTTTTAATAAATTTAATTTGCCATAGTAAATTGTCTGATTTTGTCGGTTTTTCATATAATAGATCGACTATACAATATTGGATGGTATAAACATTTCTCGTATGCTATCATAAGTGCACAAACGACATTTACGAAGCGTTTACAGCGAATATAGCAAAGCCGGGGTGAAGACGTGAAGGTCCTAGTGACAGGCGGATATGGGTTTATCGGATCACATGTAGCAGAACGGTTTAGTAAAGAAGGATATGAAGTATTCATACTAGATAACCTGTCTACGGGAAGTAAAGAAAATGTAACGATTAAGCATAAAGGATACTCCCTTTCTATAGAAGATCCAAAATGCGAAGAGGTCTTTCGCTCCAATCGTTTCGATGTGGTGGTACATCTAGCGGCTCAAGTTAACGTTGGGGCCTCGATCAAAAATCCTAGACAAGATTCCGAATCAAACGTGCTAGGATTGGTTAATATGCTTACTTTATCGAGCAAATATAAGGTCAAAAAGTTTATATTCGCTTCTTCCGCGGCAGTATACGGGACGAATGATAGAGTGCCATTGCTAGAAACGGAAGATTGTGATCCCATTTCGCCATATGGCATTAGCAAGTGGGTTGGAGAATCTTATTGTGCGAAATGGAATGAGCTTTACAATTTAGAGACACTTTGTTTTCGTTTTTCTAATGTTTATGGACCTAGGCAAGGAGGCTTGGGCGAAGGTGGCGTTATTTCGATATTCACGGATCGGATTTTAGCTGGACAACCGTTGTATGTTCATGGCGATGGCAGCCAAACCCGTGACTTTATTTACGTAGAGGATGTTGCATATGCGTTGTTTAGGGCTTCTAATTCATACCTAACAGGCATTTATAACTTATCTACGAATACGGAATGCAGCATTAATTCTCTAATTGATAAGTTCGGAAAACTGCAGGAAATAAAAAATGTAAATTACTCCGACAGCCGACCAGGCGACATTAAGCGTTCGACGCTGAGCAATGAGAAGGTGAAGCGGGATCTTGACTGGACTCCTATGTTCGATATGGACGAGGGACTTAGTAAAACGTATTCATGGTTCTTGCAGCACAGATCAACCATTGAAAGCGCAGCGTCGGCAGTCGCCGAGCCTTCGAGAGCGAAGCTGGCGTTCAAGTCGTTTATGCCGTACGGAGAAAATTTGCTTGCCTTTATTTTAACGGCATGGATTACGATTAATCAGCCCTACAGCTCTTTTGGCTCGATCGACATCAAGTTGTTTTACATTACCATTATGGGAATTATGTATGGAAGCAGGCAATCGATGCTCGCCGTTCTTATGTCGATCGGTCTATTTGTTTTTGAGAAACTTTATGACGGAAGGGAACTTGTATCCCTTTTCTATAACCCGGACTATTTATTTCAGATCGCAATATACGTATTCGTCGGCCTTGTCGTAGGTTACGCCATGGAGCGCAAGAACGGAAAGTTGCAAACACAAGAGCAGAAGATTGAAGAGCTGGAGGGAAGGTACGAATTTTTAAATAGTGTACATAGCGAGGTTCGCGAGGTTAAGGATGAGCTTCAACAGCGAATTTTGAACACAGGCGATAGCTTCGGCAAAATGTATGCTATCACGAAAGAGTTGGAAAGTCTTGAGCCGGAACAAGTTTTCATGGCTACCGTTAACGTTGTCAAATCCATTATGGGTGTGCAAACCGTATCGATTTATACCGTCAACACGACCCAGTCTTATTTACGTTTAGCCGCACATTCGAATGGATTAGAGGCGGGAGTAAGCAAATCCCTCCGTGCCGATGAGCATCCGTATCTTGAAACCGTGTTTGCAAGCGGCAAGGTGTTCGTTAACAAGGAGTTGGTGAGCGGTGTACCATTAATGACAGCTCCGGTTCAGGGTAGAGGAACTATAGCAGCTATTATTTCAATCGATGGAATGACATTTGATAAATTTTCGCTATATCACCAGAATTTGTTCAAGATTACGGCTGATTTGGTGTCCTCCGCTCTTTCCAGGGCTATTGCTTACACGGAAGCGTCTGAAGGACAACGTTACGTGGAGGGCACAACGATTCTAAAACCGGATGTGTTCGAGTCCATCTTGGAGAGTAAGCAGCAAGCCTGGAAAAAATATAATATTCCTTATCTGCTGTTAAAGGGACATTTGGATGGGGTATCCTTAATACAGTATTCAACACAGTTGGCGAGTCTGTTGCGGGAGAATGACTATATCGGTTTGAATAAAGCGGGAGATGTAATCGTACTGTTGTCAAATTCGGGAGCGGAGGATGCCGAAAACGTCTTGTCAAGATTTTCCCATCATCGACTGATGCTGAACAGGTTCGAAGGCGAGATAGCGGATGTTTGAGATATCCTACATCATATACGTCCTGTTGTCAGCTGGTGTTTTGGCATTAATACATAGAATTTCTGTTACGGATTGGTTACTAAGGGTTATCATAGTGTCGTTTCTTCCCGTCATAGGCTGGCTGCTCCCTATTTGCTGGCCGAGAAGCTGGGTCAAGCAGGATGATGCCAAGCTTGATGCCTTTGTAACCGCTCAAGAGAAAGAGGTTTCCGTTCTGCATGAGGGTATTTACTCCAAAGTCGAAGCAGACAGAGAACTCGATGTCATTCCTATTGAGGATGCACTGCTGGTCAGCGAGCATGGGGTACGGCGGAAGGTCATGATTGATGTTCTTAAGCAGGATTCCATGCGGCACATGGAGCTTCTGCAGGAAGCTGTTAGCAATGAGGATACGGAAACGTCACATTACGCGGTAAGCGCGATTATGGAAATAAAGCGCAAGCTGGCGCTTTCGTTACAGGAATTGTCTGTTCAGTATGAAACGGACAAGCAGGACGAGCATCTGTTGCTTGCTTACATCGGTGTTCTTAAGAGCTTCATGAAGAGCGGTTTCTTGGATGAAAGGACATTGCGACAATATAAATTCACTTACTTATCCGTACTGCAAAGCCTCCTTGAAGTTTCGCCTAATACCGAATTTGCCTACCCCGAAAAAATAAACACGGAGCTTGAGCTTGAACTATATGTTGAAGCAGAAGAAACGGGGCATCTGTATGCGTCGAACTTTCCACAAAGCGAAGAGGCTTACCTCGCCTTAATGAAGGTATATTTCTCCACAAAATCATCCGACAAGCTGCAAGATACGCTGAACAGCTTAAAAAAGTCGCCGCTTAACCTGTCTAATCGCGCGTTGACCTTGGTCCGGTTTTGGTCGGAAGGGGCATAAGATGAATAAAGAAATAAATTTTTCTCGGAATATTTATATTATTTTGGYTGCCATCCTCCTATTTGCGATCGTAATTCAAATAGCTAGGTCGCAATATGTATTGGAATTTAATGAGAATAATCGTTTAATCGAACAGCGTCAAAAGATGCTAGCAAACTTGAAGATTGATGAAGAGTCTGTTCCTGAAGGAGATCCATATTGTCTTGTTTACTTGTCTGGCGATAGTAGCGTAACTATAAAGGATAATGCAGCTCGTGCGCTGCAATATATGAAAAAGCCGACAACAGAGACAGATTTGACAAAGACCCCTTTTAATCCCAAGGGATGCGCCGCCGTTTTGCTTGCAACAGAGCAACTCAATCGTTTAGGCGATATTCGCGTAATGTCCGATTACGTATACGACGGTGGCCATGTATTTCTCATGAGCACGCCTGATACGGGTGACAACTTCGTTCTTCTGTACCGAAAACTCGGAATTCTATCGTTTGGCGATTTATTTCTATCAGAAGGGATTAAGATGACGTCCAATGTACTGATAGGAGAAAAAGGCATGAGCGTTGGCGAAGGAATTATCGCTAATTCGTCCATATCTGTTGATTTGGATGAGCGATCTGAGGTGCTTGCCGAGAGCAGTGATGGAATGCCGCTTCTCTGGAAGCGGGAGTACGGAAGTGGTTCGTTTATCGTCTTTAACGGAACGATGATGGGTGAAAAAATTAACCGTGGATTAATAGCAGGTTCGGTCAGTTTGATGGAACCCGAGTTTATTTATCCAATATTCAATTCCAAAATATTTTTTATTGACGACTTTCCATCACCCGTGCCGAGAGGAATAAATGCGGACATCTACCGGGCTTATAAGCGCGATATTCCGAGCTTTTTCCGAGATATTTGGTGGCCGGACATGCTAAAGGCAGCCAAGCAATTCGATGTGAAATATACGGCCGTTCTCATTCAATCCTACAACGATAGAGTTGAGCCTCCGTTCCATGCGCCGGTGGACGAGGACCATTATGAACTAATCGCCTATGGGCGGGAGGTCATCAAGAGCGAAGGGGAAATCGGTGTTCACGGCTATAATCATCAGTCGCTGCAAATGAGCAAAAAAACAGCGGAACATTTCGGCTACAACATGTGGAACAGTGCTGAGAAAATGGAGCAATCGATTAAGGAAGTCTTAAGCTATGCGGACAAAGCATTTCCGAATTATGAGGTGTTATCTTACGTTCCGCCTTCAAACGTACTGAGTTCGGAAGGACGGGAAGCGTTGAAGAAAGCGTGGCCGAACTTGACAGTTATATCGTCCCTTTACGATGTCGACGAGGATAAATTCGCTTATGTGCAGGAATTTGAAATCGCACCCGATGGGATCATCGAGATGCCGCGTGTAACGTCAAATTACACGGCATTGTCCTATGACAGATGGGTGGAGGCGAACACGATGACATCAGTTGGCGTTTTTTCACATTTTATTCACCCGGATGATCTTCTCGACAGCGAGCGAAGCCACAACAAAAATTGGGAAGAACTATATAAAGAGTTTACAGCCAATTTAAAACGAATATCGAAGACGTATCCTTGGCTTCGTTCGATGACATCGGCGGAAGGCGCGCTGGATATGGCGGCGGCAATCCAAAGCTCGGTCACTTGGACCCGTGACGATAACCGCATTCAGGGCAAAGTAGAAAATTTTCAAACCAACCTCTATTACGTGTTGCGAACCGAACGTAAAATTGCAAAGCTGGAAAACTGCTCCGTGCGCAAGATCGATACGAATACGTATTTGGTCGAGGCGCATGAGGCATCATTTTCTATCGGATTAGGCGGGTAAGACTATGAAAATATGTATCATTGCAGAAGGGTCATATCCCTATATAACCGGAGGCGTTTCCAGCTGGATTCACAGTATTATTACGCGTATGCCGGAGCATCAGTTCATTATTTATGCGATCGGTGCGCATAGCAAACAGAAGGGGCAATATAAGTATAAGCTTCCTGCGAATATAGTTGAGGTAAAAGAAATATTTCTAGATGCTTACATGTATGAAGAGGGCGAGTGGGGACGCAGATTTAGGCTTACAAACTCGAAGAAAAAAGATATCAGGGCACTGCTGGGCGGCGAAGGAGATGTGAACTGGAGCAACATCTTTAATTTGCTTCGAAGTAATAAGTTTGAGCGTGTGGCTGATTTTCTGTCGAGTAAGGACTATTTTGATATCTTAGAAGATATATGTCGTACGGACTTTAATTTAGTGCCTTTTACGGAAATGTTTTGGACGGTTCGTTCAATGATACTCCCGCTATTTCTAACTATTAGACACGAGGTGCCTCAAGCAGATTTGTACCACAGCGTATCTACAGGGTATGCCGGCGTAGTCGGAGCTTTGGCCAAACACGTACATGAAAAGCCATTGATTTTAACCGAGCATGGCATTTACTCGCGTGAACGCGAGGAAGAGATTATTAAAGCGGATTGGGTGAAAGGTTATTTCAAAGATTTGTGGATCGAATACTTTTATCGTTTATCCAGCTGCGCCTATGAATCTTCGGACCGCGTCATTACGTTGTTTAGCCGAAATAAAGAAATTGAGATTGAGCTTGGCTGTGATCCAGATAAAATTAGCATTATTCCAAATGGTGTGAATACGGAAGATTACAAAGATATATCGGCTATCCCCGATGATGATATTATCCGAATAGGAGCAGTTGTGCGGGTCGTGCCGATTAAAGACATTAAGACCATGCTGCAAAGTTTCTTGATCGTCAAGCGGGAAGTGCCGAATGCCGAGCTATACATCATGGGGCCCATTGAAGAGGATGATGAGTATTATTCAGAGTGTTTGAGTATGGTGAAGACGCTCGAACTTGAGGATGTTCATTTTACGGGGGAAGTCAATATAAAAGATTATTTGGGACGAATGGATATACTGTTGCTTACGAGCATAAGCGAAGGCCAGCCGCTTGCCGTATTGGAAGGCATGGCCTGCGCCAAGCCATTCGTAACGACGAATGTCGGAAGCTGCAAGGAACTGCTGACTGGTCTGGGAGACGGTATTGGACCGGCGGGGCTCGTGGCGCCAGTTATGCATTATGAGCAAATTGGACAAGCGCTCATCCAGCTGAGCAAGGATAGCAATTTGCGCGAGGAGATGGGCCGGAACGGCCTTGAGCGCGTGCAGCGGCATTATAAGCATAAGGATTTTATAACGAGTTACCGCCATTTATACCAAACGTTGGGAGGTGTGCGCGGATGGCAGGAATCGGCTTCGAGCTAAGAAAACTATTTCAGGAGCAAGGACTAATTAATAACGCCAAGGCTTACGCGTATTCCTCGTTAACGACGATTGGACCAATGATTCTATKTATGTTTCTAAGTGTTGCGCTGCAACGGATGATGACCAGGTTCGATACGAGTTATGTAGAATGGGAATTATACGTGGCTACGCTAACGTATGGTTTCGTTTTCTCCATTATATTGACGAGCGGCGTTTCACTGGTGCTGACGAGATATACGGCGGACATGCTGTTTCAAAAAAAACACGACCGCCTTCTAGCATCCTATTATGGGGCACTTATGATATGTATTCCTATTGGGGCGGTAGTAGCTTGGCTGTTTTTACGCGGCGTATCGGAGAACGCGGGCTATAAAGCGGCCGCGTATCTTTTTTTTGTAGAACTTATCATCATATGGATACAAGGCGTGTATTTGTCCGCCCTGAAGGACTACATGCGGATCGTACGAAGCTTTGCGATTGGGACTGCGGCTTCCTTGCTAAGTGGCTGGCTGTTACTAGCTTACACGACACTGCCTTCAACGACTGCGGCTCTATTGGCTTTTGATATCGGATTTTTTATTATTTGTTTAATGTCCACGCTCCATTTTGAACACATTTTTCCGCGCGGGCAAAGTCGTCACTATTTGGAATTCCTTACTTATTTCAAGAAATATCCGGCACTCTTCCCGATCGGCTGTTTTATGTATGCTGGCGTATACGTTCATAGTCTGGTCTATTGGTTTGGCGGCCAAGGAATCGTTATTTCCGAGCAATATCATGTCATGCCTTTATATGATTCGCCTGTTTTCTACGCTTTCCTTTCGGTCATTCCGACTCTAGTAACATTTGTAGTGTCTGTAGAAACCTCTTTTTACGAGAAGTTTAGAATCTATTACAAGCGTGTATTGGAGCGGGGGACTTACCAAGAAGTTCATGCCGCAAAAAAAGAAATGCAAAAGACGCTTATCCGGGAAATCGGATTTCTTATGGAGGTTCAGCTACTCTTTACGATACTGTCCATAGCCCTAGGGATGCGTTTGTTGCCAAGAGTAGGCTTTACGATGGTGCACTTGGACCTGTTTATCGTGCTCGTACTCGGCTATTTCTTATTCATTATGTTATTTATTTTTATGCATATTTTAATGTATTTCGATGATCGGAAAGGTGTGCTTATGATTAGCGGCTCGTTTGTCGTCATTAATATTGGCTTTACTTTTTGGATGATGCAGATTGGAAATCATGGTCTTGGCATGTTTATCGCTTCTGGGTTAGCGCTCGGAGTGGCTATCGCGAGACTGTTGTATGTGTTGCGGAACATCGATTATTATACGTTTTGCTCACAACCCCTTACAACACAGCGGAAGTATGATCTTCCGCGTGCCAAGCTTGGCAAATCGGGGGCTGTCTTGTCGGGTATAATCGCGATAATGCTAGTCCTCTCGGCCTGCTCCGATTCAAACACGGCTGTGGATACCGAACAAGGAGAAGCGTTGTTGGAACCCGATAAGCCGTTAGTGGAAGGAGGCTTATCCGAGGATAAGCGCATATACGAACAAGATGACGATAGCTCGCTCAAGACGCTGTACGTTACGATCTTGCCGGATAAGCAGGACATTGCCAAACCGGTTGACTGGTATTCAATGAACCGCTTGCCTGATCAGTATCGCGAAACAAACTTGGACGTTATTATGCAAGAGGGCAATGGCGATGGTACGGGTCCCGATGAGGGTAAGTTCGGGTTTGGCGAGGACAAAGCTAACGCTAAAATCAGCTTGAGAGGTAATTCCTCAAGATACGAAGCTCAGAAATCGTACAAAATCAAATTATACGACGAAGCCGGATTGTACATGGGCCAACGCGTTCTGAACCTTAACAAACATTCAGCGGACCTGTCACGACTTCGAAACAAACTTAGTTTTGATTTGATGGAAAAAATCCCTGATCTAACCAGTCTTCGTACGCAATTTGTAAAACTTTATGTAAAGGACATGTCTGAGGGTAACCCAAATGCGGATTTTGTGGATTATGGTTTATATACGCACATTGAACAACCTAACGAAATGTTTCTGAAGTCACATTGGCTTGACCCGTACGGTCAACTTTATAAGGTTAACTTTTTCGAATTCTTAAGATATCCAGACATCATAAAACTGCAATCGGATCCAGATTACGATAAGGAAGCATTTGAAACACTGTTAGAAATTAAAGGGCGCGAAGAGCATGAGAAGCTTATCGATATGCTTGATGACCTGAACAATGACCAGATTCCTATCGACCAGGTTATTGATGAGCATTTTGATTTAGACAATCTTTTGACTTGGACCGCCGTCAATATTTTAACAGACAATATTGATACGGATTCTCATAACTTTTATTTATACTCGCCACTTAATTCTCAAAAATGGTACTTCCTTCCCTGGGATTACGACGGGGGATATGAGAATGAACGGCTTGGAGAAGGCTTGGAGCAATATCGCAGCGGCATAAGCACCTATTGGGGAAATGAGCTCCAAAACCGCTTTTTCCGTAGCCAAGAGCATGTGCAACTATTGACCGACAAAATCAATGAAGTAGCTAAGTTCATCAACAAGGACACAATAGCTGAACAAGTTGAAAAATATAAGAATATTGTAAAGCCGTTTCTTTTCCGAGCTCCAGACATCCAATATCTTTCAGGCACTAACACGTCTTTCGAAGATGAGCTCAAGCAGATTATCGAAACGCCGGAACGCGGCATCGAGCGGTATTTTTCGGATTTGGAGAAGCCGAAGCCGTTCTATATGAATGATGTCGAGCTAGAAGGTAACATTGCTATGTTCTCATGGGATTTTTCATTCGACCTGCAAGGCGACGATCTCGTTTATGATTTCACCTTCGCTCGGGACCCATCCTTTACGAATGTCATAAAAACGATGAACGACTTGAAGCAAAATAAAGTAACCGTTGAAGGTGTGAGCGAAGGTTATTATTACTGGAAAGTAATAGCGAGAGATAGCAGTGGTAATAAGCAAATTTCGATTGATTACTACACTGATCATGAGGGGAACGAGTATCCGGGCGTCAGAGAGCTCGAGGTGGAATAGTATGCTCTTTGAAGGCAAAAAGCTTAGAAACGAATTTAAGCACTATTTGCATACGTACGAATACCTCTCGCTCCGGAATAAAGTGTCGACGATGCTGGAGATGGATCCAAATTCTATCGGTGGAGACGGTTACGGCATCCGAAGTTTGTATTTTGACGGTCCGCATGATCATTCATTATATGATAAGAATAACGGCGTGTTCGGCAGGGACAAGTACCGGATACGAATTTATAATGGCAGCGGCGAGAAGATCACATTGGAGCGCAAGAGCAAGTTCGGGGATTTCGTCTGCAAGGAAGCGGCTCCTCTCTCGAGGAGAGAGTACGATGAAATACTAGCAGGAGATTACGAGTGTTTGAGAGATAAAGAGCATCCGCTGCTCAAGGATTTTTATCTTGCGCTAGCTCATCGGGCGTTCCGGCCGATTGTTATTGTGGATTATGTGCGCGAGGCCTATATTTATGAACCGGGCAATGTGCGGATTACATTCGACAAGCGGCTTGCGGCAGGTGTCAATACGGTGGACTTGTTCGATCCGGAACTGGTGCTCCAGGAGGCGCTGCTTGCGCCTCAGACGATTCTGGAGGTGAAGTTCGACTCCTTCCTGCCATCCAACATTCGGTCGCTTCTACAGCCCGATAAAATCGTCAGATCGGCCATCTCGAAGTACGTCATCTGTCGTGAAGTAACCATCAAGCATTTTAAACAATAGCTTTTCAGGGGGCAATTATGGAAGAGACGCTGAATTTTCAGGATATTATCAAGAAAAGCATGCTTCACCTTGAAGCGTTCCGCAGTATTTCCTACGTCGATATGGCGCTTGGGCTTTTATGCGCATTCGCAATCGGATTGTTTATTTTCTGGATTTACCGCAAAACGTTTCGCGGGGTCGTATACAGCTATAATTACAACGTATCCTTCGTTCTGATGACGATGATTACGGCACTCATTATTATGACTATCAGCACCAATATCGTATTGTCGCTCGGCATGGTCGGCGCGCTCAGTATCGTCCGTTTCCGGACGGCGGTCAAGGATCCGCTCGATATTGTCTATATGTTCTGGGCCATCGCGGCTGGTATCGCAAGCGGTGCTAAGATGTATCCACTAGCCTTGATCGGATCCGTCATTATCGGATTGACGCTTGCTTGGCTGTCCCGTCGCAAAGTGAAGGAGCAGGCTTACCTTCTCATTATCCGTCATTCGGATATCGCGAATGACGCGATTAGGCAGCAGCTCCGCAAGCTGGACGCTAAGCTGAAATCGAAGACGGTGCGCAAAGACTTCACGGAGCTGACGGTGGAAGTGCGGCTGCGCGACGATAACACGGCGTTCGTTCACGCGATTAGCGCTATGGAAGGCGTCCACGATGCTTCGCTGGTCAATTACACGGGTGATTACGCCCAATAAGAAGAAGGCGGCCTATTGGCCGCCTTTGCTGTCTTCAATGGCTTGCAGCGTAATCTCAGCGCAGGTGCCTACGCCGAGCGTGCTGCGGAATTCGATCTTGCCCTTATGGTTGGCCATAATCTGCTTGCAGACCATGATGCCTAGTCCGTTGCCGCTTCTCTTCTTCGTGAAGAACGGCTCGCCGAGACGCTGCAGATCCTCCTCCGACATGCCGTCCCCTTCATCGGTGAAACGGATGATGACGCCGTCGCCTGTAGAAGGCAATACGTCGATCGTCAGGTTGCCGCCGCTTGTCATCGCTTCGAAGCTATTCTTCAGCAGGTTGATGAATACTTGTTTAAGCTGATTGGACTCGCCCAGCACCATGGCTGTCTCTAGCTGCTTGTTGACCGTGAGCTGCACGTTGTGCAGATTGGCTTCGGCATCAAGTAGGGTGACGATCTGCTGCAGCGTATCGACGACATCGATCGGCTGCACGTGGATCGCCTGCGGCTTCGCAAGCACTAGAAATTCGCTGACGATGAAGTTAATCCGATCAAGCTCTTCGAGCATAATGTCGAGATGGGAAGGGKACAGCTTCCCCGTCTGCTTCTGGAGCTGCACGAAGCCCCGAAGCGTCGTGAGCGGATTGCGCACCTCATGGGCGACGCCTGCAGCCAGCTGGCCGACGACGGACAGCTTCTCTGATTGCCGAAGCATCTCCTCCGTCTGTTTCCTCGCCGTTATATTCCGCGAGATCGCCGCAATGGCGACAATCTCTCCCTGCTCGTCCCGCACCGAGGACAGCGTAATGCTCAGGTCGATCGCCGCTCCCGACTTGTCGTAGCGAATCGTCTCATAATCGGTTACGGAGCCACCGGACAGCACCTTATCGGTAATCTCGCGATAATCGCGTTCATAGTCTTCTGGTACATGGTTAAGCTTCTTGCCGAGCACCTCGCTCTCGCTCCAGCCATACATCGCTTCGAACGCTTTGTTCACCTGCATGATGTTTCCGTTCAGATCCGTGACGTGGATCGCGTCGGCCGTATGGTTGACGAATGACTCCAAATACTGCTTCATGCTCTGCAGCTCAGCTGCGGAATTCTTCAATTGCGTCATGTAATGGAAAAGATTATTGCCCATCGTATTAACCCGCGAGGCGAGCGTCCCGAGCTCGTCCGTGTTCCGGATCGTAATCGTCTCGCCGAAGTTGCCGTCGGCAATGGCGTTGACCTTGAATAAGATCTGATTCAGCGAACGCATCATGAAGCCGGCTATAAAGTAGCTGGCGAACATCGTTATGACCACGAGGCACAACGAAATGACGGAATGGATGAAGAGCTGATGGTTCAGCGTATCCTGAATGCTGCTGAGATCGAATGTGATGCCGATGACATAGGTCTTATCAAAGGTTATTGACATGAAGCTGCGCATGATTTCCTTGCCGCCCACTATCTTCTTGACGCTATGCATCAAGTTGTCGTCGAGCGCCAGCTGAATATAGACGGAATCGACGTACGTATCCTTGTACTTGTACGTACCGAAAGGAATGTCGCGCACGTCCAAATTGTAGACGGGCTTGCCTTGCTTCATCTTGATAATCGGTTTTTTGCCGAAAAATTGCGGGTCGAAGCCTGTTACCTCCAGCAGCTCGGGATGGTCGTCCGTCAGCTTGTTAATGACCGCGCCGCTGCCTATTTTATCGTTGAAATCTAGAAATACTTGGGCGTCTATATATGGATTGATAATGTAATTGGTCGTTCCGTCGTAATAATAGCCCCATTTGTTTGTAAAATCGGGGTCGGTGGAGGAGAAGTTGATCGGTCCAGACCAGAAGTTCGTCAGTTTCTGACCCTCCGGAATCGTAACAGCATGCTCGTCGAACAACTGGCTGAACGCGGTGTACCAATAATCCCACGTTTTCGAGCTGGCCCCGATTTCTTTCGGATAGGAAGATTTCTGAGCGACAATGTCGTCCGTTGTCCGTTTCCAAAGCGTAATATGATCGACGCCGATCTCTTTGCTCAGCGCGACTAGCTGTTCGTTGGTCACCTTGTCGATGTCCGGATCAAGCTGTTCCTTTGCGGCGATAGCCGCCATGCGCAGCTTCTCGCCGATCGTGTCCTCCATGAAGCGCTTCGCTTTCTCGGAGCTTTCCACAGATACGGCAACCTGTTTGGCGATATTTTTCATTTGCTGCTCGGCGTTCGCCTGCAGGTCTTGCTTAGAGGAGAAATGGTAAATTCCAATATTAAGAATAAGAATTATGGCGACTATGGCCGAAATGGCTACGGAGAGCTTAGCTTTGATGGACAACGGATTGTTCCTCCCAGGTGTCTTGGATGTCATCTTAACAATTAGACGCTGGGAGGCCAAAATCCTGTTTTTAACTTGCGGATATAAATTGGAGATTTCTAGGTGTCTGCGGCTACGCTCGAGTGAACTGTTCCTCGTCTAAATATTGCTCTGCTTCTTCATACGTCTCGAACGCCGATTCGAGGTTTAGGCCGGCGTATACATACCATAGATCGTCTTCGAACAGCAGAGTAAGCGTCGCATTGTCAGGACCGATCCACTTCTCTTCCTTCGGCGGCTTGCGCCCGGCAAACTTGCTCTTTGCGGGAGCTGCGGCCTGCAATCTCGGCGTTGTCGCGAGAGAAGTGATTGATTTCATAATCAACGCGCGAAGCTCGGCTTCGTTGTAATCGCGAATGTTGACCATGCCTTTGTCGTCGGTCGTCACGCCGTTCACTAGCCCGGCGAATACGAAGCCGTTACCGTTCGGATGCAGATGGTAGATGACGGTCTTCTTTTCATGCGCGCTGTCTTCGAAGTGGAAGTTGACGCGTCCAAGCGAGACGTTATGCTGCGTGAGCTCCGCGAACGATTGGATGATGGATAGCTTTTGGTCAAAAGAAAGCATAGGCTTAGAGCCTCCTTGAAATGAGTATATCGATCATTGTACACGATATACCGGCTTCTATGCGACAACGGGCAAGGCCGCAGTCATCCGGGTAGGGACGGCTGCGGCCTTGGCGGCTCGCTTTATTGATTTGTTAAATGTCTTTTTTCTTGGCGATCAACGTCAATGCCCCGATGATAATGAGGGCGATCGCGATAAGCGGCTGGCTGAACAAAATTTTGTTGTACAGCGTGCCTAGCGAGAAGACGGCGAAGAACAGCAGCGACAGAACGGTCAGAATGTTGATTGGGATAAGCAGCCACTTGTTCCGGTTGCCGAACCAGTAGAATTCGAACAAGCCGACCGCTGGCGCCAAAATGAATCCCGGCCACATATATCCCCAGCTGTCGAAGAGCATGCTGAATTGGCAGATGATACCGACCGTGAACAATACTCCGCCAGGAATCAATACGCCGATGCCTCTGCGTCCGAGCATCGAGAAATACATCCAGTGGAAGAATAGGCCAAGGGGAATTACGAAGAGGGATGGCCAGAAGTAAGCGAATATTTTGCCCGGACCGAACGATTCGCCTTGATTCAGGAACAGGACGACGCCGAGCAGGAGCAGCACCGCACCGCTAATGGTTCTTGCATTCATTCGAATGAACACTCCAATCTGATTTCAATTTGTTGTCATTAGCATATCATAGTTGTCAAAAACCTGTCCTCATGCTGCGGGTAGTTTGCGGAGCTGGACTTAAGTCCAGTTCTCTTTACAGTGAAGGCATTATTATTCGGGATGATTATGCGTCTCCGTGCCAACCTCGAACGGCGAGGTAACACCCTCTACATAAGATGCATGGTCATGCCTGCAGCCGCATGCTGCAGATTGTGGCAATGATCCATCCACAAGCCGGGATTATCGGCGAGGAAAGCGACCTCGTACACTTCCCCCGGCGCAACGTCTAGCGTATCCGACCACCACGGACTGCCTGTAACGTCCTCGTTATTGCGCGACAGGACAAGCATGTGATGGCCGTGCAGATGCATCGGATGGTCAACGGAGCTGCGGTTTATGATCGTCGTCTTGACGAGCTCATTCTCTTTCACGACGAACATCGGCGTATTAGGGAACACCTGGCCGTTAATCGTATCGTAAGCAGCGAAGCCGCCGTTATAGAAGGCAAAGCGATTGTCCAGAATCATCGTAAATTCACGGTCGAACTTACTGTCTGGACCAAAGGGGGTCTCCGTCTCTGTGCCGTAGTGTGTCGGATCAAATACGGCCTTCGTCTTCGCAATGGCGGGCGGCTCGGCCTTTCCGTCTTGGCTCATAAGCAAGCCAAGCTTCTTGTTCTGGCCGATGCTTAACAGGACGGGATGATCAGGCATAATAAAGGTGACATCATAACGTGCTCCAGTTATGAGCTCAAGTCGCTCACCGAGAAGATCGCCGGGCTCATGCAGATCCGTGCCGTCAATCGCGACCACTTGAAACGACGTTCCGCTCAGGATGAACGACTGTCTTACCCAGTCTTGCGTATTAATGAGCCGCAGCTTGACGGGGGTTCCCGGTGCTATCGCTTTGCTCTGCAGCGTATCATTCGCTCCGATCGCCATGCCGGCACCATTCCACACATGCGTCATGATCGTAATATCTTCATAAGCTTCGGCGTGAGTATCCTTATCGGGCTCGACGATTAACGCTCCGAACAGGCCCTTCTGCACAGCTTCCTTCGAGTTTTGATGCGAGTGATACCAGAACGTTCCGACTTGCTCGGCGATGAATCGGTACGTGTGCTTCCCGCCGGGCATGACGGCGTTCTGCGTCGCGCCTGCTACTCCGTCCTCGGCATTGGGAACATCAAGCCCATGCCAGTGAAGCGATACGCCGCCTTCGATATCCTCGTTCAGCAGCGTCACCTCGACAAGCTCGCCCTGCTTCACCCGGATCTCGGGACCCGGAATTTGGCCGTTGTACGTCCATGCCTCGATGGTGCGGCCGGAGCTGAGCTGCACGCTCTTCTTCTGAGCGGTGAGCGTGTACTTGCGGTCGGCTTTGCCTGATTGCGGTCCGGTTAGCTCGGTGACGGGGACATCCGCGGCGGTGGCGCTAGCCAGCGCTGGAACGCTGTCCTGATGATTATGGTTATGCCCTGGCTCCACAGATGAGGCAATGCCGTAATCAGGCTTGCCGGTCATCATGTTCAGCCGGTCGGGCAGCTTGCTGCCTTGCATAGCGGTCAGTAGCGGGACGCTGCAGATAGCGGCAACGGCTGCTAACGTGCCTGTAAGACGCAGTCTCCGGCTCCAAGGGCGATAGGAGAACGCCTCCGGCGACTCGGCTGCCTTGCGATTGCGGCTCGACTGCAGCATCCATAAGAAGCAGGCGAGCACCGTGAGCAGCGTTAATGGAATCGTAATATATGACCAGGCGAATGGAATCGGCGGCACGAATGCAAAATAAAACAAACCCGCGCCGGTCAACGCGGCAAAATGGTAAGGCGCTACAAGCAACGGCTCAGTCGATTGCCTGCGTCGCGACATGTCGGGTATAGCAGCTGTCTGCGGCCGTGTCCGCGCGAGCAGCATGCGTACCCGCGGGATCGCGCCTAACCACAGGAAGAGGACGGCTGCGGCGGCGAGCGGCGTGCGCAGCAGCAGACGGTCCAGCCAGAGGAGCGGATGCGCGTTCAAAGCGAGGAAGATGTCCGCCGCAGCCATAATAGAAGCGAGGACCGTGAGTGACACCGTCCAGAAATACAGCTTGCGCGTGCGCTTGTGAAGCTCCTTCTCCGTCTTGTAATAGATAAGCTTGGAAGCTTTGTTGGCCGCGATAAGGGAGAATAGGACGAACAGCATGAGCGCGCCAAGCTCAGTGTTAATAGAGATAGAAAACATAGACGAAAGCCTCCAATAATCATTCTTTTATTAAATGGTATCCGCTGCAGGCAACGCCCAAAACCGTCGATAGTCTTAGGCCTTCACTAGACTTGCGTCTAGTATTTTGACGAATGGACGGAGCCTCTACAAATAGCGGAAATAGTTCCTATTAAACGACAATATACACCTCTTGTGAACTTCTATGAAAGCGCTACAATTAAGGTAATAAGAAGCAGGAGGTGAATGGAATGAGCCAAGAACAAGAGATTGAATTGGTAGTTGCGGAAGAAGCCGCTGAGGTGGTATCGGAGGAGGCTGTAGCTGAAGAGGCTGCTGCTGCCGACGAGGAAGCCGTAGAGGAAGAAGCTGCAGCGGAAGAAGCGTCTGAGGAAGAAGCATCCGAGGAAGCGTCGGAAGAAGCAGTTGAAGAAGCTGCTGCTGAGGAAGAAGTTGCTGCAGAGGAAGAAGCAGAGGCCGCTGAAGAAGCGGATGAATCAGAAACGGACTAATGATGGCAATCATTTTAATAAAATAAGTGGGCTGTTTCCCGGACGTCATCGCACGGAGAAGCAGCCTTTTTGGCATGTTTATCAACAGAGCCATATTTTGATTTACGGTAAATTACATATTGATTAGTGCATAAAGGGCGCAGGTGTGCTACGATACGGATTGCTTTTGTTTCACCGCGAAACGGATTGTAACGCGCATCGCCACCAAAGGATGGCGTTAGCCGTTTCGCTTTGAGCAACGTATTCGGAAGAAGGTGACATCTTGACTAACGCAGAGACGAAGAATGGACAAGGAAAGGCGAGGTCCAGCGAGCTGAATTTATTTATGCTCACATGGCCGATATTTTTGGAGATTTTCCTATTTATGCTGATGGGCATAGCCGATACGTTCATGCTGAGCGCGATATCCGACAATGCGGTATCTGGCGTCGGAGCATCGAATCAGTATTTGCATATTGCGATTCTTATATTGGAAGTCATCGGGAACGGGGCATCGATTGTCGTTGCGCAGTATATCGGTTCGAAGAAGTTTATTGAGGCGGCCAAAATATCGGCGTTAGCGGTCACGCTAAACCTGATTGTCGGGTTGATCATAAGCGGATTGTTCTTGCTGTTCAATCACGCTCTCCTGGAGCGGCTTAATTTGCAAGGCGAGATTCTGGATTACGCAAGCGGCTATTTATCGATTGTCGGGGGCATGATCTTCTTACAGGCAATCATTAACTCGGTTTCGGCTATCATTCGAGTACACGGTTATACGAAGGAAGCGATGTATGTTTCACTGGGCATGAATGTGATTCATATCATTGGCAACTACGCGCTCATATTCGGCAAGCTTGGCTTTCCGGAGATGGGTGTGCAGGGTGCGGCGATCTCTTCGGTTGTCAGCCGGTTTCTTGCCCTTCTTATTTTCTTCTGGCTGCTCTATCGTATTATGGAAGTCCGGGTGCAGATTCGGTATTACTTCTCGCTGTCGAAGACGTATATCGGCAACATTATGAAGATCGGCATTCCATCGGCTTTCGAGCAGGTCATGTACCAGACCTGCCAAATTATTTTTCTCTATTACGCAACGTTCCTCGGAGCGTCGTCGCTGGCGGCAAGGCAGTACGCGTCGAACATTTCGATGTTCACGTATTTGTTCGCTTTTGCGATCGGCATGGGAACCTCGATCATCGTAGGCCGGCTCGTTGGAGCGGGCAGGCAGGACGATGCCTATAAGCGCGTATTCAGCAGCGTTCGTTATGCGAGCCTGTTCACCCTCATTACGGTTGTGCTTGTGATGCTGTTCCGCGAGCCGCTTATGAGCATGTTCACGAACGACGAGGATATTATCCGGCTAGGGGCGAACGTTCTGCTGCTCAGCATCGTGCTGGAGACGGGGCGGACGATCAACATTATACTCGTCAACTCGCTTCGTGCCGCGGGGGACGCGAAGTTCCCGCTATGGATCGGTATGTTCACGATGGTGGGCATGAGCTTGCCGCTCGGCTACTTCTTCGTGTTCCAGCTCGACATGGGACTGGCGGGCATTTGGCTGGCGATTGCGTCGGATGAATGGCTTCGTGCCGTTATTATGTTCTTCCGCTGGCGGAGCCGGGCATGGGAGCGCCATGCGATCGTCAAGCCGACCGGAGCGTCTGCGAAGGAGACAACGGTATAAAAAGACAAGGCTTAGGCCGTCGAAGCAAACTGCATGATGCAGGCTGCTTCGACGGTCTTTTTTTGCATGCTGCCCGTGGGTTTCAATCCGATTCCGAAAAAAGTTGAAAAAACGCCAAAAATACGTTTGACAAATTCAGGAGAACCAACTATTATGAAGTCATAAACATTATTTAAGTTAGTATATAGTTAAA
Organism: Paenibacillus sp. 2TAB19; assembly: GCF_052115185.1. Lineage (NCBI taxonomy): Bacteria > Bacillati > Bacillota > Bacilli > Caryophanales > Paenibacillaceae > Paenibacillus > Paenibacillus sp. 2TAB19. Next base: position 81,577 of record NZ_JBFRGE010000012.1, read on the forward strand.
TGTAAGTAAATTATAAATGACGTTATGGAGGAATTTAAAATGGCAAAATCAAATTGGACAGTAGACGCTTCACACAGCGCGGTGGACTTTTCCGTAAAGCATATGATGATTGCAAAAGTAAAAGGCACCTTCCACACCTTCGAGGCTAACATCGTTGCTGATCCTCAGGATCTGACTTCGGCCGAGATCGACTTCAGCATCGACCTGACGAGCATAGATACGCGCAATAACGACCGTGACGCTCACCTTCGTTCCGGCGACTTTTTCGAGACTGAGAAGTACCCGGCTCTGACATTCAAAGCAACGAGCATTGTGAAAACAGATGACGGCGAATACAACATCACGGGCGACGTAAGCCTGCATGGTGTAACACGCTCGGAGTCGTTCGCAGCGAGCTTCGAAGGCGCAGGCAAAGATCCATGGGGCAATGAGAAAGTAGGCTTTAGCGCAACAGGCAGCTTGAAACGCAGCGACTACGGCTTAACGTACAATGCAGCGCTTGAAACGGGCGGCGTACTGATCGGCGACGAAGTTAAGATCTCGATCGAGATCGAAGCGAATATTGCAGCTTAATCGAATCGTTTATGAACGGCTTATCGGGCAAATGTCCGGTAGGCTGTTTTTTATTTTTATATTATGATAGGCGTATGATCAGGCAGACGAGKAGATATGGTTCATGGTGCATAATAGCGGGGAACGCGGCCGAATTCGGAATATTGGTATTTTCGCGCACGTGGATGCAGGAAAGACGACAACGACGGAGCAAATCCTTTTTCATAGCGGACGGATACGTGCCTTGGGCAGTGTGGACGACGGTACGTCGCAGACGGATTGGATGGAAGTGGAGCGAGCGAGGGGCATTTCGGTACGTGCAGCTGCAACGCGCTACACTTGGCGTGATGTGACGGTTAATGTGATCGATACGCCCGGCCATGTCGACTTTCTGTCGGAAGTAGAGCGTTCGCTTCGGGTAATGGATGGAGCGGTACTTATTGTATCGGCGGTGGAAGGCGTGCAGGCACAGACGGAAGTCATTTGGCACGCGCTGCGGGATCGCGGTATCCCGACGCTGCTGTACGTGAATAAAATGGATCGGGTAGGCGCGGACGCATGGCGAACAGTGATGCAGATCAGACGGCTGCTGTCGGGCATGGCAACGCCTGTGCAGCTTCCGATTGGAGCCGAGGATAGCTTCGCCGGCAGCAGGGATCTGATGGCGGTGCAAGCGTCAATGGCGGGAAGTGCGGATGCCGAACGATTCGAGCAATTGCTTGTGGAGACGGCAGCTGAGCATGATGAGGCGCTGCTGCTGCAGTATATGGAGAGCGGCGAATTGCCGAGGGAAGAGCTGCGCGCTGCTATAGGTGAGCGGGCTTGCCGCGGTGAGCTGTTTCCCGTGCTGTTCGGAGCCTCGAACAAAGGAATCGGCACCCAGCCGCTCATGGATGCGATGATTGAGCTGCTGCCTCCGCCTCCTGCTGATGGGGCTGCAGACGGGCCGGTATCCGGCGTCGTCTTCCGCATCGAGCGCGATCCGGCTATGGGGCGTGTCGCCTATGTCCGCATGTACAGCGGAACGGTACGCAATCGCGATTCGGTTCGCAACGTGACGCAGGAGATTGACGAGAAAGTAACGCAAATAAGGAAGATCGACGGACAGCGGTCAGAGGACGTCGGGATGCTGGCGGCAGGCGATATTGCCGCCGTATGCGGGTGGAATCAGGCGCGCATCGGCGATATTATCGGCAGCGCCGCTAATGTGCCCGGCGAGACGCGGATGGCTGTTCCGCTGCTGACGGTGCAGGTGCGGTGGCGGAACGAGGCGGAGTATACCGCCGTCGTCGCCGCCTTGCATGAGCTGGCGGACGAAGATCCGCTGCTCGATCTGCAATGGCTGCAGGAGCAGCGGGAGCTGCACCTGAAGGTGATGGGGCCGATTCAGGTTGAGGTGCTGACCCATGTGCTCAGTAGCCGCTTCGGCCTTGCCGTGGACTTCGGAGCGCCGTCTGTCATCTATAAGGAGACGCCGGCGCAGACAGGCGAAGGCTTCATCGCGTATACGATGCCGAAGCCGTGCTGGGCGATCCTTCGCTTCCGCATCGATCCTGGCGAGCTAGGCAGCGGGCTTGTCTACGCCTCGCTCGCCCGGCCGGAGCGGCTGCTGGAGAGCTATCAGAACGAGGTCGCAAGGCGAGTGCCTGAGGCCCTTCAGCAAGGGCTGTTCGGCTGGGAAGTGACCGATCTTAAGGTGACGCTGCTGGAAGGCGAGCATCATGTATGGCATACGCATCCGCTTGACTTCGCGGTAGCTACGCCAATGGGGATTATGGATGGCTTGGCGCGCACCGGCGTGAAGCTGCTGGAGCCGATGGTTCGTTTCCGGCTGTCAGTACCGGAGGAGACCGGCGGGAAGATCATGAACGAGCTCGTTCAAATGCGAGGACAATTCGATACGCCCGAGGTGCGGGGCGAGCGGATGGAGATCGAAGGTATACTGCCCGTGGCGACGTCGCTCGATTTCCCGGCGAGGTTCGGGTCGCTTACGAAAGGACGCGGCGTTATGTCGACGTTCTTCGCAGGTTATCAGGAATCCCCGCCCGACGTGCAGGCTGAGCGAACGCGTACCGGCGTTAACCCGCTTGACCAGTCGAAATATATTTTGTATGTTCGCAAGGCTCTCGCTCAGTCCTAATTAGTGGGATTGACTTAAGATGCGGCGTTCATAGCGGAGTGGGGAGCGCCTGTGATTGAGAATAGCGCAAAAACATTGCGCTATTCAGGTCGGGTTTGGGTGTTTAGGGGAAATAGCGAAAGTTTTTTTCGCTATTTCCGTGCATTTTCTATGCATGCGTGGCCAATAGCGGCAGTTTGGGCCACTAATTAGGTGGCTGCAGTGGGAGAGCTTCAGTTAGCTCATATTCAGGCCGTTAACAGCACCATTATCCGGTTCGCTTCTTGTCCCTGTACTGCCCCGGCGTGATGCCTTCCTGCTTGCGGAAGGAGCGTATGAAGTTCTGCGAGTTGTTGTACCGCAGCTTGGCGGCGATGTCCTTGATCGGCATCTCGGAGTCAGCCAGCCAACGCTTCGCCATATTGAACCGGTACATCGACAAGTATTCGCTGAAGGAATAACCGGTTTCCTTGCGGAAAACGCTGCTTAAGTAGTTGGCATTGTAATGCAGTCTCGACGCGCATTCCTCCAGCGTCAGATCGGAATCGTAATGATGCTGGACGAGATCAATGATTTTCTCCGAAATGTTATGATATTGCGCCTCTTGGCGATCCTTGAAAATATTGACCATCGGAAGAACCGCTCTCGTCCAGAACCAATCCTCAATTTCCGCAGCTGTCCGCAGCTCCAACAACTCCTCCAACAGCGAGCCCTTCATCGGGTGAATTTGTTTCAAACTAACCCCTGACTCCTGCATGACAATAAGCAGATTGTTCAGCAGCCGCGCGAGCGGAATCTGGTATTCCTGCGGCGAGGACTCCACGCTGAATACCGCTTGGAGGAACAGCTTCACCAGCTCCTTGGATTTGTCCTTCTCCGCCAGCTTGATCGTGTCCATCAGCTCGTTCTCGATATGCGACGGATAGTTTAACTTCAAATAAGGGTTGCCCGCGTTAATGTTCTCGTACTGGATGATGATGCCTTCTCCAAGCTTCATGCGATGCTTGAGCGCCTCCAATCCTTCGCGATAGGCGATCGGAAGCGAAGCGAAGGAGCTAAGCGGAAGGCTCATGCCGATGCTGGCTTGCACGCTCAAGTAGCTCGTTATTTGCTGCTGCAAATTTTCCGTGATCGCATACAACGAGTTATGGAACTCAGTGCGGTCGTCTTCGACGCTGCCGATCACGGTTACGACCGTATGGTCCATAATGACGGGAGAGAGCCGCTGGCCAAACGGAATAAGTTCCTCAATGATGTTGTGGACGGCGAACAGCAGCAGTTCTAAGTCCTGTTTCGAATAGCGGCTATTCTCGAAGAAATCGATCTGCAGCGTAATGACGGCCATCGACTTCCATTCTTCAAGCTGTACGCCGTAACCGAACTGGATCAGCTTCTCGTTCAGCTCGCTTTGCTTGACGCTTCCTTGCAGCGCCCTGATCAGGAAGAAGGTGCGCACCTGCGATATATGCTGGCTAACTTCCTTCTCGAGCTGCGATTTCGACTGGAACAGGCGATGGACCTGCTCGCCGATCGCCTGGAATTCGTTCGACTTCCGCTTCTGAATATCGCCGAGTCTTTCGCCGATCTGATTCAGCAACAGCTGAATCGGCGAGTACATGCGCCGTGAGCCGATCCATGCCAGCAACATGGACAGCAGGAGCATAAATAAGCAAATATAAAGCGTATAAAAGCCGATCTTTTTCGATTCCTTCGTCATGCTGGCGATGGATGTCACGGATAAGTAAGTCCATCCGTTCAAGTCGGAGCGGTAATACGTAATGGCATAGTCCTTCTGCTCCAAAACGGCGGTGAATTGGCCGGCGCTTTGCGACAGCTGCCCCATTGATAAACCGCTTACATCAATCGATTTGCCAATAAGCTGCTGGTCGGGATGAAGAAGAATGCGGTATTGATCGTCAACGATCATGATGCTGGAGGCGTTGTCTCCGTCGCTCTCGAGCAGATCCTGCAGGCTGCAGGTCGGAATATTGGCAAGCGCAAGCCCGTATTTCTCAAGGCCCGTCGTCGGAAACTTCTTGACGAGACTAATGCTGTAGCTGCATGATGCATTGTTTGCATTCTCTTCGCTGTAGAACCATTCGGACGGATTAAGCACCCAAGAGGTGCTCTCCGGCACCTGCATCAGGCTGGCCAGCTCTTCATATTGGGCATAGGACTTAAAAGCGTACAGCCCGGAGTTCTTCACCATCCAGTTGTGGCGGTCGTTGATGAGGATGACATCCTCCAGTTTCGTATCGAACGATTGCATATGGCGAATTTCGTTGCGAAGGTCGTCGTACAGCATGAAATCGTCGGCGGTTAGCGGGCGGTTCATCGCTTTTTTGAGCACGGTGGAGTTAATGACTTGATTCAGCGTGTGGTTGACAGTCGTCAGTTTCTGCTCTACATTTGAGTTAATTTGCATAATCAGTTGCATTTTTCCTTCGTTTACATTTTTCTGTATTTCCTTGGAAGAAGTGAAGTAGGAGAACGCGCCGATAAATATAACGGGAAGCGTGCTGAGCAGAACCCCGAACATCGTCATCTTGCTTAGAAAAGTTAAAGATCGCACGGTACCCATCACCCTATCTGAATATAGATATAGTCATTATTTTAGTGATCATCGGCGGACTGGACAATAATCATCTCATTGCTGGATAATCATTTGCTTAGATTATGACGTGCAAAGCCTGCCGGGGCAAGCAGGAAACAGCTATTGGCACATACTGCGCTCGATATTGTTAGGGGGATTACGATGATAGAAGAGAAGCCGAACAGGCAAGGCAATCTATTGAAACGGACGGCATTTTTTCTAATGATTGCAATTGTATGCGCTTCCTGCAGCGGCAAACCGAACGCCGACCCAGCCGCAGGCAAGGATGATCGGACGCCGATTTCGATTATGGCGCCGCTCCACTTTCCGCATCCGCCCAGCGACGAAATAATCGCCCAGATCGAAGCGCTGACGAATACGACGCTCGATATCAATTGGGTGCCGGACGGTATTTATACCGATAAGATGAATACGTCGCTTACGACGAACTCCTTGAAGAAGGCGACCTTCGTGAAGCACACCGATTATATTTTTATCAAAAACGCGATTCGTTCCGACTCCTTCTGGGAGATCGGACCTTACTTAGAACAGTTTCCGAATTTGCGGCATCTCGATGCCGATATATTAGCGCAGGCTGCGGTCGACGGCAACATATACGGTCTTTATACGGAGAGGCCGTCCTCCAGGCAGGGCGTCATCATACGCGAGGATTGGCTCGATCGGCTGGGAATGAACAAGCCTTCAACGCTTGACGAGCTGTATGAAGTGATCAAGCAGTTTACAGTGAACGATCCGGATGGCAACGGCAAGCAGGATACGGTGGGGCTAGCCGATCGCAACGACCTCGTATTCGGCGCGTTCAAGACGCTCAGCTCCTACTTTGGGACGCCGAACAACTGGGGGCTATCGGCTTCGGGCAACGAGCTCATTCCGGAATTCGAGACGAAGCCGTACAAGGATACGATGAACTTCATGAAGCGGCTGTATGAGGAAAAGCTGATTAACGCCGACTTTGCCGTAACGAGCAAGGAGGTGCAGCGCGATAAGCTGATCCGAGGCGCCGCGGGCGTCTACATTGGCAGTATGACGGACGTGCAGCGGCTATCGGACGAAGCGAAGCAGATCAATCCCGAGGCAAGGTTTGCGCTTGTGAACCGGATACAAGGCCCAGCTGGCTACCGGGTATGGTCAATACCGAACTACAATGGGTTATATTTGTTCTCCAAGAAAGCGATTCGGACCGAGGAGGAGCTGCTGGACATTCTCGCCTTCTTCGACCGTTCGATGGATAAGGATGTCGCAAATCTGTTGCGGTACGGCATCTTGAACAAGCATTATACGCTGAGCGGGCAGTCGGTCGTACTGCCGGAGGAAACGTCGCAGCTGCGCGCTACGGATGTCGGAGCGCTTTATACGCTAATGATTGCAGATCTTAGCAATCCAAACGTGCTGGATGCGGCGGAGAAGGAGACGATGTGGGAGCTGGCGGAGCGTCTTAGCGCAGATAACGAGAAATTTCTCGTGAAAGACCCTACAATCGGACTGGAATCGAAGACGTACGACGAGAAGAGCATGGAGCTGTACAAAATCGTGTCCGATGCGACTTACAATTATATTTTGGGGCATCTGAGCGAAAGCGGCTTCGACGATGAAGTGAATCGTTGGCGTCGCGAAGGCGGCAATGAGATTGCCAAAGAATATATGGATGCTTATTTTATGGAATAACAATAGCACTAAAGCAAAGCCTGCTGCGTCTTAATTGACGCGGCGGGCTTTTTTGTACCGTTAATGCCAGCCAGCTATCATCTCTTACCGTAATAATCCGTAATAATCATTTCCTCAGATGCGCGCAAGGAATCCCCTAATATGAACAAATGATTGTTTCGGCACTTCTGCGGCGGGTGCTAGATTGGAAGCGTACCAACCAAACCATAACGATAATTGGAGGTCAAAGAAGGATGAACAAAAAATCGTATTCGATTCTGTTAAGCGTCGTGCTCGTATTCACCATGCTGCTCGCGGCTTGCTCGGGCAACAACAATAAAGGCGCGAACGAGGAACAGCCGGACCCTACCGCAGACAGCGGCGGAACGAAGGTAGAAGAGACCGCGAAGCCGGAAGAGCCGGAGGCGCCGACAGAGATTACGATCATGCTTCCTCTTAACACCGCAGAGACTCCGCCCGACACCATTAAGAATGAGATCGAGAAGCTGACGAACACGAAGCTGACTTATCAATTTTTCCCGGCAGATACGTACGAGGAGAAGCTGAACACTTCCTTCGCTACAGGTTCGCTGCCGCAGGTTACGTACCTGAAGAACCAAGCTACATTTATTCAAATGAAAKGTGCAATCCGCGACGGTCAGTTCTGGGAAATCGGACCTTACTTAAGCGAGTTCCCGAATCTAAGCAAGCTGAAGGAAGAGATTCTGAACAATACGAAGGTGGACGGCAAGCTGTACTCGCTTTACATCGGCCGCCCGCTGGCACGACAAGGATTGATCTACCGCAAGGACTGGGCAGATAAGCTCGGAATCGCCCCGCCGGCTAACACGGAAGAGCTGTTCGCGATGCTGGAAAAATTCACGACGGGCGATCCGGACGGCAACAACCAGCAGGACACGATTGGTCTCGCGGACCGTAATGATCTCGTTTACGGCGCATTCAAGACGGTCGCTTCCTGGTTCGGCATGCCGAACAACTGGGCAGACGTTGACGGCAAGCTGCAGCCGGAGTTCATGTCGCCGAAGTACGTAGAGACGATGGACTTCATCAAACGGGTTCGCGATGCGAAAGCGATGAACGTCGACTTCGCGGCGACGAGCAAGACCGATCAGGTCAACCTGTTCACGAGCGGCAAGGCCGGCGCATACATCGGTGCGATGAGCGACGTTAATACGCTCGTGAAGGATTTGGTCAAGAACGTGCCGACGGCTGTTGTCGATACGCACAGCATGGTTGCCGCTCCTGACGGAACGCTTGCGAGCTGGTCGATTCCCGGCTACAACAACGTCGTGCTGTTCCCGAAATCGGCGATCAAGGATGAGGCCGAGCTTAAGAAAATACTCGCTTTCTTCGACAAAATGCTGACGCCGGAAGTATCTAATATGATGTTCTGGGGCAAGGAAGGCGTGCATTACACCGTCGTTGAAGGCAAAGCCAAGGCTAGCGACGATCAAGAGCTGACGGAGCGCGAAGTGAAAGGGTTCAAAGACAGCCTGATCGGCGAGCCGGAGACGAACGGCAGTTACGAGGGCTTCCATGATCTAGAGGCGCGTATCAAAGCCGAGCAGTTGACGATCGAGAACGAGAAGATCGCGATCAAGGATCCAGCCGCGGCGCTTGACTCCGCAACGTATACGGAGAAGGGCACAGAACTGCAAGAGCTGATTAAGGACGCAACGTACAAATACATCTACGGCTCGATCGACAAAGCGGGCTTCGACAAAGCGGTCGAGGACTGGAAGAAACGCGGCGGCGATCAAATTATCGAGGAGTTTAACGCAGCCTATCAGAAATAACGGTTGCTTCGCAACTGTTCAAGCAGGGAGGGGCTGCCTTCGCAGGAGGCGGCCTCTCACTCCCCGTGGAAAGGAAGGAATGGCATGCAGGAAACGGTTGTCCAGGCGGTTAAGCCGAGCAGAATACCGCAGAAGAGCAGCAGCGAATTGAAGAAGCGTCTATGGAAAAACAAATGGCTCTACGTGATGCTATTGCCTGGCGTGTTTTACTTTATTATTTTCAAATACATTCCGATGTTCGGAATTGCAATTGCCTTTCAGGACTACAAGCCGTTCAAGGGTGTCGGAGGCAGCGATTGGGTGGGGCTGAAGCACTTCGAGCGGCTGTTCACCGAGCCGGATTTCCTTAATATTTTGACCAATACGCTGTTATTGTTCGGCATGAATCTATTGTTCTTCTTCCCGATTCCGATCGTGCTCGCCTTGATGTTGAATGAGGTGAGGATATCCTTCTTCAAAAAAACGTTCCAAACGCTTGTTTATTTGCCGCATTTCATGTCATGGGTCATCATCGTCTCGATCAGCTTTGTCATGCTCACGTCGGACGGCGGCATCGTGAATGAATTGCTAGCTTTCTTCGGCTTCGAAAAAATCGATTTCCTGCTCAGCCCCGAATGGTTCCGGCCGACCTATATCATTCAGGTCATCTGGCGCGAGGCGGGCTGGGGAACGATCATATATTTGGCGGCGATCGCCTCGGTTGATCCGCAGCTCTACGAAGCTGCGAGAATGGATGGCGCAGGGCGCCTGAGACAGGTGTGGCATATTACGCTGCCGGCGATCCGCAGCGTCATCGTCATCCTGCTCATTCTGAAGATTGGCGACGTGTTGGAGCTTGGCTTCGAGCATGTGTACCTGCTGCTCAACTCGATGAACCGCGAGGTCGCGGAAATTATCGATACCTACGTATATACGGCCGCGCTGAAACAGGGCAAGTTCAGCTATGCCACGGCAATCGGCTTCTTCAAATCGTTCATCGGGCTTGTCCTGGTCATGCTTGCCAACAAGCTGTCCAAGAAGATGGGCGAAGAGGGCGTTTACTAATGGAAGGGGGCAATCTCAAGTGGTAGAAGACAAAACGTTAAGCGGACGCCTCTTCCAGGCGGTCAACTTCACGCTGCTGGCTATCATCGCGCTAGTTACCGTGCTGCCGTTCCTTCATGTGGTGGCGGGCTCCTTCACGACGAGCGCGGAGATGGCGATGAAGAAGTTTATCCTCATCCCGACGATATGGAGCTGGGACGCATATAAGTTTATATTTTCGACCGATACGATCTTCCGAGCGATGGGCGTCTCGATAGGGGTGACGGCAGTCGGAACGGTATTCAGCATGCTTACGACTGCGTTAATGGCTTACGGACTGTCGCGCCGTGATCTGGACGGCCGCCGTGCCGTCATGTTCCTCGTCGTCTTCACGATGCTGTTCAGCGGCGGCTTGATTCCGACGTTTCTCGTTGTGAAGGAGCTTGGCATGATCGACAGCTACTTAGCCTTGATTATTCCATCGGCGATCAGCGCATTCAACCTCATTATTCTGAAAAATTTCTTTCAGAACATTCCCGAAGGGCTTGAGGAATCGGCGAAAATAGACGGCTGCAACGACTTCGGGATCCTGTTCCGTATTGTGCTGCCTTTGTCGATGCCGGCCATCGCAACGATCTCGCTGTTCTATGCCGTTACCTATTGGAATACGTACTTGAGCGCCATCCTCTATCTCGATGACAGCGCCAAATGGCCGATTCAAGTGCTGCTGCGGCAGATCGTTGTGCTGGCGAGCGGTCTTGACTATAGCTCGGAGCTAGACTCCTCGGTGCCGCCGCCGGACCAAGCGGTGAAGATGGCCGTTATCGTCGTGGCTACGCTGCCRATCCTGGCCGTGTATCCGTTCCTGCAGAAGCATTTTGCCAAGGGCGCATTGATCGGTTCGATCAAAGGATAGAGAGGAGAGCTTATTCATGTTACACCAGACGACTGCAACACCAATTGAATGGGCAAGAGCGGCCTGCGATTCGTTAATGAGCGCGTACTTGCCGGAAGAGCTTCCTCCGGCAGGCCGCTGGCATTATCACCAGGGCGTATTCCTATGCGGCATGGAAATGCTGTGGGAGGCGGATCGCGACGAGCGATACGACGCGTATATCAAGCGTTACGTCGATCAATTGGTCGACGATCACGGCAGCTTCTACTTTGCGCGCGATGAGCTTGATGCGATTCAAGCAGGCTTACTGCTGTTCCGCCTTGATGAGCGGAACGGCGGGAGCAAGTATCGCGCCGCGGCCGATAAGCTGCGCTCGTTATTCCATACGCTTAACCGCACCTCGGAGGGCGGCTTCTGGCATAAGGATAAGTACCCGTACAATATGTGGTTGGACGGTCTCTACATGGGAGGCGTCTTCGCTTTGAAATACGCACGGGCATACGGGGATAATGGATTGCGCGACATGGCGCTGCATCAAGAACGGCTCATGCACCGGCATATGTATGATGAGCGGACGGGCTTGTTGTACCATGCGTGGGACGAGAGCCGTCGGATGCCGTGGGCGGACATGGAGACTGGTTGTTCGCCCGAGTTCTGGGGCCGTTCGCTTGGCTGGTACGGACTTGCGATCGCGCAGTTTATGGATGAATTGCCCGATGAGCACGCAAGTCGCGGGCTGATTGCCGCCACGCTATCCGACTTCGCCAAGGCGCTGATGCGATATCAGGACCCGGAAAGCGGGCTTTGGTATCAGGTCGTGGATAAGGGACATTTGGCCGACAATTGGCTGGAGACGTCCTGCACCTGCTTGTTCGTCTACACGCTGGCTAAAGCATACAAGCTCGGGCTTATAGGCGAAGATGGCTTGCATGCGGCGAAGCGGGGCTTTGAGGGGCTGGCGAGAGTATGCCGTGTTGACGAGCGGGGGCGATTTATTTTGCCGGACATCTGCATTGGAACGTCGGCTGGCGATTACGAGAATTACGTCACTCGTCCGACGAGCGAGAATGATCTGCATGGCGTTGGCGCTTTCGTCATGGCGTGCGTCGAGATGCAGGAGCTCTTAGGCGAATAGAATGGAATAGACAAAGAGCTGTCCAAGAGAGCTAGCTATTGGCTCTTCAAGGACAGCTCTTTTCTATTTAGAGTACCTGCTCTAGAAACTTTATCGCTCGTTCGCTTTGCGGCTTGTCGAAGAAACTTGCGGGTTCGGAGCGTTCAACTAATCGGCCGCCGTCAAGGAAGTAGACGGTGCTTGCCGCATCGCGCGCGAACCGCATCTCATGCGTCACGATGAGCATGGTCATGCCGCTGTCGGCTAAGCCGCGAATGACAGTCAGCACTTCCTTCACCATCTCGGGATCGAGAGCCGACGTTGGCTCGTCGAACAGCATAATATCGGGTTCCATCGCGAGGCTGCGGGCGATCGCGACGCGCTGCTTCTGACCGCCGGATAGTTTAGACGGGTAGCTGTCCGCTTTGTCGGCCAGTCCGACTCGCCTCAGCAGCTCCTTCGCTTTGAAGCGAGCCTCTTCGATCGGCATGTTCTTCACCTTGCAAGGCGCAAACGTAATGTTGTCGATGACGGTCATATGCGGGAACAGATGGAAATGCTGAAATACCATGCCGATGTGCTGTCTTGCCTTCGTTATATCCGTTCCTTTGTCGGTGATGACCGTGCCGTCAATGACGATGCTGCCCGAGGTCGGCGTCTCGAGCATGTTCAGGCAGCGGAGAAACGTCGATTTGCCTGAGCCGGAAGGTCCGATCAGCGCAACGACCTCGCCTCGTTCGACGGTAGTTGTGATGCCCTTTAGCACTTGGTTTTTGCCGAAGGTTTTGGTTAGATCCGTTACATTAATCACTGCGGCGAAGCCTCCTTTCAAGCAGATGGGCGAGTGATGTTAGAATGAGCACGAGTACGTAGTAGATCACGCCTACGAACAACAGCGCCTCCAGCGCCCGGAATTCAATCGATTGGACGACATTAGCCCGTCGCATTAAGTCTTGCACGCCGATTACGGATACGAGCGACGACTCCTTCAACAAGGCGACGCATTCGTTGACGAGTGCTGGCAATATGGAGCGCAGCGCCTGCGGCAAAATAATGCTGATCATCATCGTCCGGTATGGGATGCCAAGCGCCATGGCAGCTTCTCGCTGGCCGCGATCGACGGACATAATGCCGCCGCGGATCGTCTCCGACAAGTAAGCGGCRGAGTTGAGCCCGAATGCGAGACCTGCGGCAAGCAGCGGCGAAATATCGTAGTGGAACAACTGCGGCGTCGCATAATAGATCAGGAACAGCTGCAGCAGCAACGGCGTACCGCGGAACACCGACGTGTAGACGGTCGCGAACCATTGGAGCGGCTTAACGCCGGATATTTTGAACAGCGACAATATCGTACCCCAGACGAAACCGAACAGGGCTGAGACGAGTGTGAACAACAGCGTCACGTAGATGCCGCGAAGCACGTATGGGGCGTATGGAGCGAGCATGCCGAAATCCAAGTTCAGCTTCTTCAGGACACCGGATTCCTCATCCTCGTCCTCTGCCGCGAACCATTGCTTTATCATTTCGTCGAGCTTACCGTTCTGGCTTATTTCAGCGAGTACGCGATTGAATTCGCCGACGAGCGGCGATTGCTTCGGAAATGCTACGGCATATCCATCCTCCGTCTCGGTTGCCGGAACGAAGTGCTGGACAAGATCGGGATTGGCGCTCGTATATTCAACCGCTACGGCGTCTTCTACGATAAGGGCATCGACGCGTCCCGTCTTCAACTCCTGAACGAGATCGGGAATGCGGTTCAGCTTCTTGAGCTCTACATCCTGAAGGGATTCAGCGTATGTATCCTGCGTCGATCCGAGCTGAACGCCGACTCGCTTGCCCTTTAAGGCTTCAGGGGATGCGTAAGGCAAGTCGGACTTGGAGACGATGGTATTGCGCGCTATGTAGTACGTGTTGGAGAAATCTACGTTTTGCTTCCGTTCCTCCGTCACGGACATGCCGGACATGACGAAGTCAACGCGGCCCGTCTGCAAAGCGGCGATAAGCCCATTGAAATCCATGCTCGCGATTTCCAGTTCATATCCTAGGCGGCTGGTGATATACTTGGCTATATCGATATCAAGTCCGACGATTTCTCCGCCATGAAGAGCATCTACGCTCTCGTAAGGCGGGTAATCGGGCGATGTGCCCATAATAAGCTTAGGCTTGCTTTCGGACGGCGCCGCGTAGGCGATGTCCCCATTCAGTCCGGGTAAGTTTTGCTGCCGAGGAATTGACTGTTGGATGAAACTTACGGTGAGTATTAAAATTGCGACGGCGGATAGCGCCGTATAGATGCGTTTGAGCTTATGTCTGGTCATGGCTGCCTCTCTCAGATGGATTATGAATTTATAACTATGTTACTATAGCTTATCGTTACTATTTCCATCAACCCAAATTACTATTTGGCAGGGTGTTATTTATTTGCAGGGAACGGCCGCGCATTTAAGCCGTATAACAACGAAACGGAAACGGAAGGGAGGTGAATCCATTGTTAGAACTGGAATGGCATGATATATTTCCGTACTTATTATCGATTAGTTTACTGTGCTCGTTCGCTTATGCGTATGCATCTCATGTGAACACGAACGCTTATGCGTTCACGGAGGGAAGCATAGTGGTCAGCTTGCTGCTGCCGCTATATCCGGAAGCGTTATGGCGGACTATTCCCATTCGCCACTGGCTTGTTAGGAGAGAGAAGCGGAAGGAATCGCCGGATGACGACATAACCGACTGTAAAGCCTCGTTTGTACACGCTAGTTCAAACAAACGAGGAGGATTTACATGCAAACAAACAATAACAATGGATTCACTTCTTTTCTAAGGAACAATCGTTTCATCATGATCGGACTTATGCTGGCTGTGCTGCTGCTCGTTAGCGGCTGCAGTACGGCTAGCGGTACAATCGACGGCGACACGCCTGGTTTCTTCAACCATTATGTGATTTATCCGCTGTCGGCTTCGATCCAGTATATGGCTAAGCTGTTCGACGGCAATTACGGTATCGCGGTAATGGCGATTACGATTATTATCCGCTTGGTGCTATTGCCTCTTATGATGAGACAATACCGCTCGCAAGCGACAATGAAAGAGAAGATGGCTGCGCTCCAGCCGGAGATGAAGCAGCTGCAAGATAAGTACAAAGGCAAAAATGATGCCGAGTCGAAGCAGAAGATGCAGCAGGAGACGATGCAGCTGTATCAGAAGCATCAGGTGAACCCGCTTGCGATCGGCTGTCTGCCGATGCTGATTCAACTGCCGATTCTGACCGGATTGTATTCGGCTATTAAGCTGACCCCGGAGCTAGCGGAGCATTCCTTCTTATGGTTCCAACTGGGGTCGCCGGATTATATTCTTCCGATCCTTGCCGGACTCGTTTATTTGGTCCAGTTCAAGGTGTCGCAGATCGGCGTGGACATGACGGGCCAACAGAAGCAGATGCAATTCATCGGTTACCTGTCTCCGGTTATGATGACGGTATTCGCCTTTACCGCTCCTGCTGCTATCTCGCTCTACTGGGTAACCGGCGGTTTGTTCATGATCGCGCAATCGTATTTGGCCAAAAAAAAATACGCGCCTAAACCTGGGGCCGAAGCCGAGAATGCGAAGGCAGCGGGGCAGAAGGCGTAAATTCAAGGGAGTTGCAACGAATGTCCGTTGGTGTATTAGCCCATCTGTTCGGCAGTCTGCCGTATAAAGAGCTTGCCCCTAAAGTAGCGGAGAAGGGGTTTACGCATGTTCAGCTGGCGTTATGGAAGGCGATTAGCGATATCGACTTCAGCAAGCCGGGCAACCTGAGTCCGGGCCTTGCGAGCGCGATTGGCGAGCAGTTCGATCGGAACGGCATTTCGATCTCCGTGTTAGGCTGCTATGTGCATTTGTTCGACCGCAACGAGGAAGTTCGCCGCGCCAACGTGAATCGGTTCAAGGAGCTGCTTCGTTATGCGAAGCAGTTCGGCGCGCCGATGGTTGCGGCCGAGACGGGCCGTAATGAGGGCGGTGACTATACGGATCGGGATTGGGCCGTTATGAAGTCGACGCTTGAGGAGCTAACGGAGGAAGCGGAGCGATGGGGCGTATACGTCGGGCTGGAAGCTGCGGGCGGACACTTGATCGGTACTGCGCCGGAGCTGGCGCGTATGCTGGAGGAAGTGCCGTCGTCTATGGTCGGCGTCGTGATCGATCCCGGAAATCTGCTGAACGAGTCCAACTTCGCGCGTCAGAACGAGGTGATCGAGGAGGCGTTCGAGCTGCTCGGCGATCGGATTATTGCCGCGCATGCGAAGGACCGTATTCTTCTGCCTGACGGCAGCCTGGGTACAACGCCTGCTGGCTTCGGCGAAATGAACTACGAGCTGTACATGAAGCTGTTGAACCGTTACAAGCCGCATGTCCATATTGTTATGGAAGAGGCTAAGGAGCAACAAATGGCGCATTCCAAGTCGTACATTGAAGGTATCCGGGGGCGTGTGTAAGACTGGTAGGGTGCATGGTGGAAGAGAATAGCGCAAGAAACTTTCGTTATTCTACTTAAAGCGGTTAACAGGTGTCCAATAGTGAAAAAGGTTTGCGCTATATCCCTGCCCAACCTACGGTAATGCACCAATTGGCGACTGCTAGTCGAAAATAACGAAAAAAACTTTCCTTATTCCACGTTTATCGTCCTCCATGAGTCAAATAGCGAAAAAGGTTTGTGCTATTTGACGCCGGAAATAGAAAAAAGAAGGGGATGTCCCTCTGAGCAGACTAAACGTCTGCTCGGGGAGACATCCCCTTCTTCGTATTGCTTAAAGCACGTTTAAGTGCGGGATAACCAATCCGCCATAGACGAAGGCGGCCACAATGACGAAGGCTGGATGGATCTTACGGAATTGCATCGCCCAGAAGGCGACCGCCGCGATAATCAGCGATTGAATGAGGCCGATCGATTCGACGGAGCTCTCGGCCATCTGCCAAGTGAGCAGCAGCATCATGATCGCGATGACGGGCTGAACGAGCAGCGTCATCCCTTTCACGACAGGCGATTGGCGATGCTTCTGCAGCACTTTCAGCAGCAGAATGAGCGCAACTGCCGACGGAACGATGGTAGCCGCGAGGGCGAGCAACGAGCCGCCAAAGCCTGCGACGTCATAGCCCACGAAAGCGGCGATCTTCGTCGCGATGGGGCCGGGAAGCGCGTTGCCGAGGGCTAGAATGTTGGAAAATTCCGTTGGCGTCGTCCATTCATGGTTCGTAACGATTTCCCTATACATAAGCGGTATGGAGGCAGGTCCTCCTCCGTAGCCAAGCACGTTGGCGATAAAAAAGCCGATAATCAAATTAATCCAATCCACGCGTTACGCCCTCCTTCTGCTGCGGCTTATGCTGATCCAGCTTGCGTTCTTTTCTCCGCTTAATAGCAGCAACCGTCTTCAGGTGAAACGCGCCGTAGCCTAGGAATAATACAATGACGATAGCAGGATGCAGGTGAATGCCCTGAAGCAGGCCGAACGAGAGGGCGAAGAAGCCGATGCCAACGTAAATGCCGAGACCCTTCACGGCACGCTCGCCGAATTCGTACGCCATCATGCCAAGCATGACCGCAATAACCGGCGTCACCGCGCCGATCATGCCTTGCACGAACGCTGCGCTGCTTAAGTATTGCACGAAGGAGAGCAAGGCGATCATCGCGATGCCGGAAGGCACGATATGCGCCAGCACCGCGACAATGGCGCCAAGCACGCCCTTCTGCCGATAGCCGAGATAAGCGGCGATCTTCGTCGCGATCGGACCAGGCAGCGCATTGGCAATCGCGAGAATTTCTCCGAACTCCTCGTCCTCCAGCCACTTATAATGGTTCACGGCTTCGTACCGAATGAGCGGAATCACCGATGGGCCGCCGCCGTAGCCGATAATGCCTGTCTTCATAAGCGCCCAAGTCAATTGCGTATACATGTTATCACGGAATGCATTCGCCATCGTCTAAAGCCTCATTCCCATCCGGCTTTTATACCGATTAATAAGCACTTGGCAGTCTACGCCCATAATGCCGGGGAGCGTATACAGCTTTTCCTTCAGGAACTGCTCCATCTCCTGGTTGTTGCGGAACAAGCCGTGCATATGCAGTTTGCTAGGTCCGGTCATATGATAAAGACTCGTGACGAAAGGCTCCATGGCAAGCACATCGGCTGCGGCATGCAGATGCTTCGGCTCGACCTCCACATTAAAGAATGCCGACACATGAATGCCGATTTTCTCCGGATTAATGACCGCAGTGAAACGCTCGATCACGCCTGCATCCATCAGCGCATTAATTCTCGCTTGGACAGCTACGCGCGAAAGTCCGATTTCTTTTGCGAGGTCAGTGTAAGATATTCTACCATTCGTATTGAGAGCTGATATAATCTTACGGTCAATCTCGTCGATTTCGACGGAGGTATGCTCCTCGGATGGTTTGGATTGCATGTCACCAACTCCCCTTTCCTTATGAAATTTGATTTCAAGGTGTCGTGTAATATCTATTTATAATTACCATATGTATAAATATAAACAGGAATTCATTCGTTTTCAATACAATATTGCAAAAACGATTACATTTTAGTTGCCTATCAATGATAGGCGTGGTATTTTTTAATCATAGATTTGAGTTAGGTTATCTAACATATAGGAGTGATCGCGATGAAACAATCTGCAACCGGTACGAAGGCTATGGTTGTCAGTCCTCATTATTTGGCGACCGCCGCCGGCATTCGCATGTTGGAGCAAGGAGGCAATGCCTACGATGCCGCCGTTGCCGTCAGCGCTTGCCTCGCTGTTGTGTACCCGCATATGACGAGCCTTGGAGGGGATTCCTTTTGGCTGATGCACCATCATGAAGAGGAAGTCGTTCGGGGATATAACGCCAGCGGAAGGTCGGGGCGCCTGGCAACAAGAGCCGCCTACGAAGGCGAACAGTCGATTCCGACTCGCGGCATGAGGAGCATTGTTACCGTACCGGGGATGGTGGACGGCTGGTTCGCGGTGCATGAGAGGTATGGCGCGCTTGAATGGGCGCAGGTGCTTGCTCCGGCGATTGAATATGCGCAGAACGGGTTTCCGATGTCTAATGATCAATATGAAAATACTTTGAAATGCGAAGCCATCCTCGCGCAGACGCTGGAGACGGCGGATATTTATTTGCCTGATGGCTGCGCAGTGCAGCCGGGTGAGACGTTCAAGCAGACGAATATGGCCAAGACGCTTCAGCGACTTGCCAAGTTCGGGCGCGATGAGTTCTATAAAGGCGAGACGGCAATGGAAATTGCCGACTATATGCAGCGGAATGGCGGATTGCTGACGCGTGAGGATTTTGAAGGGCATCAGGGTGATTGGGTTGAGCCTGTGAAGGGTTCTTATAGAGGGTATGACCTCTATCAGATGCCTCCGAATTCACAAGGCTTCACGGGAATTATGGCCCTTCATATTCTAGAGCAATTCGATCTGCAAGCGATCGAGCACGGCTCGCATGAGTACTATCAGCTTTGTATAGAAGCGCTCAAGCTAAGCTTCCAGGATCGCAATGCGTATTTGTCCGATCCAGCCTTCACGGAAGTGCCGCTGGATAGGCTGCTTAGCAAGGAGTACGCCGCGCAGCTGGCCGCATCTATCGACATGGAGCAAGCGTCCGGGTTGCAGACGAAGTCGATTGGCAGCGATACGGCATATGCCGCGGTCGTTGATGGAGACGGAAATGCCGTATCGTTCATTCAGAGTCTGTATTTCGAATTCGGATCGGCTGTCGTTGCGGGCGAAACAGGTGTGCTGCTCCAAAATCGCGGCTCGTTCTTCTCGCTCGACGCCAGTCATGTGAACCGGCTTGAGCCGGGCAAAAGAACTTTCCATACGCTTATGCCGGCTATGGCTTGTAAGGACGGAAAGCCCTCTATCCTGTACGGGACGCAAGGCGGAGAGGGGCAACCGCAGACGCAGACGGCGATTTTCACGCGAATGGTCGATTACGGGATGGATCCGCAGCAGGCGATTAACGAGCCGCGCTGGGTATGGGGACGGACTTGGGGTGAGCCGACGCAGGAGCTGAAGATGGAGGGCCGAGTAGCCGAAGCGGTGCTCTCTTCCTTATCCCAAGCAGGCCATATCGTGCGCAAAATGAAAGATTTCGACGGCATCATGGGTCATGCCCATGCGATTAAGCGCGATGAGAGCGGTATTCTGCAAGGCGGCACGGATCCGCGCTGCGATGGCGCTGCAATGGGCTTGGATCACTAGAAGACGAGAGGGAGGATACAGACAATGAGCCAGAACCAGCACGAACAGGAGGGTGAGCGTCTGCGTCTCATAGAGCGCTGGAACGCCTATGCGAACGCGTCTATCGACGTCCCTCCTTCCGGGAGCGGCGTATTGACCGGGAAGACGTTCGCGGTTAAGGATGTTTTCGATATTAAGGGGCATACGTCTGGCGCGGGCAATCCTGATTGGCTGCGGACGCATGCGCCTGCAACGGGATACGCGTCGGCCGTAAGCGAGCTTCTTGCCGCAGGGGCGCATCTGCAGGGGACAACGATAACCGATGAGCTGATGTACAGCATTAATGGTGAGAACTATCACTATGGCACGCCGATGAATCCAAAGGCGAAGGGACGTATTCCCGGCGGCTCATCAAGCGGTTCGGCCGTTGCGGTGTCGGCTGGGCTTGCCGACTTCGCGATCGGTACGGATACGGGCGGTTCGATTCGCGTTCCTTCCGCGTATTGCGGTATATATGGCATACGCCCTACACACGACGCAGTCGATGTGGCAGGGCTTATTCCGCTTGCGCCGAGCTTCGACACGATCGGCTGGATGACGCGCGATGCTCAGACGCTGCTGGATGTCGGGCGGGTGCTGCTTGATCGAAGGAGCGACAGCGGCAATGGAGAGGAAGTGCAGCATCACGCACCTTTCAAGCGGCTGCTAGTCGCAACCGATCTATGGGATATTCCTGAGCGCTCGCTGCAGGAAACGCTTCGGGCTTACATTAAAGGCTTGGCCGTAATAATGGGAAGCGAACATCAACTGATTGTTGCGGCCCCCGAGGGAATCGGGGAATGGACGAGTGCCTTCCGGACGCTGCAAGGCATGGAAATATGGCAGTCGCATCGCGAATGGATAACGAGCGAGAAGCCAACTTTCGGTCCGGGCATAGCCGAACGGTTCACGTGGGCAAGCTCGCTCCGAGAGGAGCATGCGATTAAGGCGTCGCTCATTCAGCAGCGCGCGAGAGCGCGCATGGAGTCACTGCTTGGGGAGGACGGTATACTCGTCATGCCGACTGTTCCTGCAGCGGCTCCGCTGCTCGGCCAGTCCGGCGAAGAGGTCGAGCGGGTCCGCATGCGGACATTCGAGTTGTGCTGCGTTGCAGGCCTTAGCGGCCTTCCTCAAGTGACGATACCGATTGCCGGCAAGGACGGCTTGCCGATTGGACTGTCGTTCATGGCGGGGAGAAATCAGGATATCCGCTTGCTGGAATGGCTTGCGAATGCTGCTGACGACAGTATTCAATCACAAGAAGAGAGTGGGAGAACACGATGAGAATAACTACGTTGAAGCTTGGTGAAAAAGAGGTCGCGGCGCTGAATAGCGATGCGGGACTTGTTCTGATCGATACGATTAATAAAGCTGTAGGACGTTCTTGGCATACGGAGTTGTTCGATATTATTTCGTGCGGCGAGCTTGATGCGATAACGCAATGGTATGAAGCCGGCGGCAAGGAGAAGTTGGCAGGCTTGCCTGCGCTTCCTTATACCGAAGCGGAATACGCCCCACTCTACCGCAATCCTCGCAAAATATGGGGGATCGGAATGAACTATGTGAAGAATGAAGAGGAGCTTGCGGCTTCCGACCCTAATGATGAGCCGGTTAGCTTCATGAAGCCGGATACGACACTGATTGGTCCCTTTGACGCCATTCGCATCCCGCAGGGAGCAGGTACGATTACCGCAGAAGCGGAGCTTGCCGTCGTGATCGGCAAAGCTTGCAAAAACATAACCGAGGAGGACTGCGACGACGTCATCGCGGGCTATGTTGCAACAATTGATGTGACGGCAGCCGATATTCATGCGCGTAACCAGCGTTTTCTCACCCGGGCAAAAAGCTTCGATACGTTCTTTGGTCTCGGCTCGACGCTCGTAACGAAGGAAGAGCTGCCCGAGCTGCTGCAAGTTCATGTCGAAACGGCTCTGAACGGCGAGGTTGTCCATCGCAACAAGCTGTTCCATATGAAATTCCGTCCAAACTTTGCCGTAGCCTTTCACTCGAAGGTCATGACATTGCTTCCGGGCGATATTATCATGACCGGGACGCCTGGCGCGGTCGTTATTCGTGACGGCGATATTGTTGAATGCCGCATAGACGGCTTTGAACCGCTGTGTAACTCAGTCCGCGAGTAAGACTGCTGCGGCTTGGCTTCCTTTTTTTCGCTTGATCGAGATCGCAAAACCTGCTATAAATAAGTAAGTTAATAAATTCAGTTTGGAGGAGAAACGATGATAAACCTATTTCCTGCATCTGAACGGCATATTGCGGATCTCGGCTGGCTGCGAAGCTATCCAGCTTATTCATTCGGAGGTTATCAAGACAAGAGTCGAGCAGGCTTTAGCGTAATGCGCGTATGCAACGACGATTATATAGCTCCAGGACGAGGCTTCGGCGCGCATCCCCACAGCGATATGGAGATTGTATCGATCGTACTGAACGGTCGTATCCGCCACGAGGACAACTTGGGCAATCGCGTCGTAAGCTCGTTCGGCGAAGTGCAGCGCATGTCGGCCGGCAGCGGCGTTATTCATACCGAATTCAACGATAGCCCGGATGAGGAGCTCAGGTTACTCCAGCTGTGGTTCATGCCGCAGAAACGCGGGGCAGCTCCGTCCTATGAGGCGAAGAGCTTCGACACGGCCAAGCTGCATAATGCGTTGCTGCCCGTTGTTTCGGATGAGCTGCCTGGGCAAGCGGCATTGATTGCACAACGCATGACGATCTACCTGAGCAAGCTGGATCGCAATCAATCGATTCATTATGAGGCTGGCGAAGGACGCAACCTGTTTATATATGTCATAGAGGGCAAGCTGGCCGCGCTAGGTCAATCTATGACGGCAATGGATACGGCGGAGATCGAGCGCGAGAGCGAACTGACGCTTATGGCTGAGGAAGATGTTTTCTTCATGCTGATCGATCTTCCATAACGTCCCCGAAGGGAGAGGAAATAGGTGAGACAAACGCTGCTAGTAAAGCATGCGGTTAGCGGTCGGATGCTTATCGATTCGGGCAAGCAGGATGTAGGCTTCTCGCTGAACCAAGATGGAGACGGATGGCAGATCGATATAGAGGTGTCTTGGAGCGAGACGATCGAAGAGATTTTGAAGCTTAAAGAAGAGCTTAACGTGTTTATTTTCTACGAGTATGACGACAAGCCGACATTGAAGACTTGGTATTACGTCGGCAGTGCACCGGTTGAATATGGCATTGAGCAAGGGCTGCTGACCATTAAGGCTCAATCCTGCATTGAGTATTATCCGCACGAATATTCCGTTTAACCGTGTTGAAAGCGAAAGAAGCCCGGACATGCGCAATGCATATCCGGGCTTTCATTTTTATATGCCGAGCTTATAATCGTTGTACCCACCATGTAATGATGGTGGATTACGTATCGGTTTTAATTTCGTCCCATGGCTGGTCCTTGTATCGAATGAGCCAATTCAGCGCGTAATGCCTCTCATACACGACGCCGTTATCCAAATCCCCGGGCGTTTGGCTATCGTTAATCCTGCTGTCCACGCACACCCAGTTATAACGGTAAATGAGGTCCGCTGCGTCCAATATTTCATTCACGCTTCGCAACCGGGCACTCGATTTGAATGCTTCAAAGCTGTCATATCGCTTCAAAATAGAAACGGCTGCTCCAACGTCGCATACGCCGGTCGGCTCGTCCAGCTTCTGGACAAAGCCTAGCGCCCATAGCATCACAAGATAGCCCTCGTAACGCCATGAGAAAGGAGCGGCTTCGTCTATCTTAGGGCTGCGGTTACGAATAAAAGCTTTTTCAAGGGGCGAGAAAAAATCAGATGCGCCATACAGAGCCGTAACCCGATCGACAACCTCGTCTGTATCCTCCTCGCTCTCGCCGCTGCCGACACACTCGCCCTTCAACGCCACGATGCACAAGGCAACGGCGCGTTTTGTAATATCATCTACGCTCTGAATACAGGCGCCTTCGTCCGGCAGCGCCGCAGGCAAGTTCTTGTTGAACGGAATGCCGCGTTCCGTCAAGATCCTCTCTGACCGCTTTTTGCGACTAAGCGCCGTTTCCGTCTCTTTCAGATCGCCGTGCAACAGACTGGTATGGGCTGTAACTTTGAAATCATTCACCTCCGAGTTGCCGTCCAGATCCATCAGAAGCTTTCCGTCCCAATGAAGCAGCTGTCGGCTTCCCCAAAATACGGGGCCGTCCAACCGCTCCGCAATCGAGAGCAATTCTTTATAGAACGCGTCGGAAATTTCCTCCTCCGTCTCGATGCCGATGACCATGTTGAGTGTCGATATTTTGATCAGCAGCTTTTCGTGGACGAGGCTGTTTTTAGCCTGCAGCTGCGCGAAGAAATTTCCCATTCCGTTAATCATTTTTGCAAACTCGTCAGGCTGGGTATGACTGGTCATGATCGTAAAGCGGTTAACGGTTTTAGCGAACCATTTTTTGCGGGTCACTTGAATGTTTGTGCCGTCTTCGGTCACTTGGATACTGTCTTTCGGATATAGCGCTTTGATAAGGTCCAAGACCTGATTAAGGTCGAAATTAGAGCTGTAGATTGCACAGTTTTTCATTGAACTCTCCACTCTTTTTCAAGTTAAAATAATAGGCATTCGTTAGTTGTTCGGATTTAGTCCGGACGGTAGTTCGTTCCCATCGAGAGGGAACCATCGCAGTACGCTTCTAGGCGGATTGCCCAGTCCTTCCTCGAGCGAAAAGGCTTGCCAGTCAATGCTGCCGGGACCGTTGATCGTATCGCCGTCTTGGATGACGGGACCGTTCTTGTACACGTAATCGGACACGTTCCGCAGAAAGTTGGCGACCTCGTTCGGATCATGGGAGCGGCGGTCAAACACCGCTTCGTGATCGTCCGCGTCCAGTTGGAGCATGCCTACCGTATCTATCAACAGCCAATTTTCTTCCTGCGGCAGGTTGAAGAGGCGAACGTTAGACCATAACTCAAGCGGAGGAAGTTGAGACTGCTCAAAGCGCTCGAATAGCTCTTGTATCCGTGCGCCGGAAGCGAGGCATTCTCCGTTCGGGTTGAAATAGCAGAGCGCTTCAGGCAAGCGAAGCAAAGCTTGCGCAATGGCGGTTACCTCCATTAGCTCCGCAAAAGCGTCGTAATCGGCGGGCAAGACAGGGGTTTCGTCGTTTGCTGCCCCATAGGTATAGGTGGATCGAATGCGTATAAATGCGGTATGTTCTTCGACGGCTTGTCTCCCTTCGGGGTAACCCCATGCTTGCTGAGCGGAACGCTCTAAATTTCCTGGATAGGTATAAGGGCCGAAGAAGCCCATCGTCCAAGCGCCGAACAATGTCGCATCTACTGCAGGGTCTCCCATATCATCGGGCCAACGGCGATCGACAATATCGACTGTAATGACGCCGTCTACTTCGGGACGATGCCGAATAAGCAGGCTTGGTCCGCTGAAGACCCATTGCTCGGCATTTTCTTTTATATGATCGGTACTAAATCTTTCATTCAGTGCAGCTTCAATGCTACGGATGGATACGGAGCGTGAAAGTAGGATAGCTACTCCCTGTGTGAAAAAACCTTTTGGCATAACTCTACCTCCTCATCGAATGGTTGAATGTTTACCTTCCATATATCGACAAAACATTTTATAGTTTGGAGAGGCCTAAAGTTTTGAACGTCGGATTATCGATGCACAAACAATTTACGTTGAAGTGAAAGGAGTGAGGGGATGAAGGAAAGATTCGCAACATGGGCGGAGCAGTGGGTAAATCTGCTGGAGAGGTTGGGGCGGAGAGGAGCCCGCGTCCGGCCGCTTGCCATCAAGCCTCCTGCCGAAGAAGAGGAGTTGTTGGAAGCGGAGCGACGAATCGGAATAGCGTTGCCGCAAGCGGTGCGCGAAATATTGCGGGAGGGTTCCCGCGAAGTAAACGTGACGTGGTGGCTGCCGGATTGGACGATTGTGCGGTTCTCGTCTTCGGGCGATTTCGGGTGGAGCTTAGATGATATGGAATGGCCGGATTTCGGCGGCGATTTGGATGTGGCTGGAGGTCGGTATTTGGCTTTCTATTGCGCGCACAACGGGGATTACGTGCTATTCGACAGGGAAAAGGATCCGGAAGATCCTGCCGTTGTAGGCTGGAATCATGAGACGGACGAATTTGTTTTGCTGGCGCCTTCTTTTCAGGAATACATCGAGCGTGTAACCGCACTCAGCTGTATAGGGGCGGAGTGCTGTGAATACGAGTCTTACTGCGACAGTCAGGGACTTGATCTGCATGGAGAGGCGGCACTCGGATGGACAGAGTGGATCGAGCAATATCTGTCGACGACACTGGCGGATGCTGCATCGAATTTAGAAAAGCTTGTTTTATATGCTTCCATGCATGGTCTTGAAGATGAGCGGGTTAAGGAAGCATTCGACACATATGACTCGGCTATCGTGCTTCGTGAATGGCAGCAAAGGTTGGAAAGTGAGTCCGAATCGCACCGCAAAAAAGAGTGGTGCGTGCTGCTTGCCGGTACGGTAGGTCCGGTTGCGACCGATTGGGTGCGGTCTTTATGGCGTGATGCCTCGCATTCGTATTCATTGGTTGGAGAGCCGCTCCACTACTTGACCGCCGCATGTTTGCCGTTTGCTGAGGGGCTGCATTTGGTATGCGGCGAGCTGGAACGTACGGATGAAGGTCGTAAAATAAGCGGCTTTACGGCAAACGGAGCGTTGAGGTTTTTTCGCAATCGCGCCGCTCTTACCTGGATGGAGAAGCATGTTTCATTCCCGATCGATGGCTGGGACAGCTTGTTCGCGGTATCTGAGCCCGAATGGAGCGATGTCAGGCAATGGCTTGCAGGGAACGATGTGCAGCGACATACGGCTGTTTCCGGATTAGGGCTAATGATCAGGGGAAAAGCTTCTCCGAGCGGAGAGCCTGATGCTGCATTACTGATAAATTTATTGGAAGTGGTTAAACGACAATCGGTGCTTCGAAAGGAAAAAGAGCGGGTCGATCTGGTTCTCTCGCATTTTGCGGCTGAATGGCGATAAGCTGGCATGAAAAAAGAAGCCGGAACGTAGAAACGTCCCGGCTAGTTATTTGCTGAAGTTATTTATTCGTGCTGTGCTGCTTGTTGCCAAGATTGTTGGCTGGCGAGCCTTGGCCGTTGCGACGCTTATTTCGTTCAGCCTTGCGCTGTGTATCATGCACCTTATCTACAAACTCCTTTGTGCTTTCCATCCTTGTCACCTCCTCGTCTTTACCTCTTACAGGTATCTTGCACAATCCGCATGCTTATCTTATCCAAAAAATAATTATAATTGCGCGAGATGTGAACTCTCCCTTATTATTATTTTGTGCCGTAAGAACTACATCATATTAGTCCATCAGGCTCATTAATAAACTCTTCGATAGGGGTGTTAGTATGGATGTGTATGTTGTAGTGCTGTTCATTCACATTATTGGGGCAGTGATGGGGCTTGGAGCGGCTTTTTCGTTCCCGATCATCGCCAAATCCGCCAAGACGGTGACGCAGGCGAAGTATACGCTGCAACTGCTGAAGAAGCTCGAGATTATGCCGAAGGTCGGCAGTATAACGCTTTTGATTACCGGGCTTGTGATGGGAATTTTAGAAACGGCATTATTCAGTCAGTTTTGGTTCATTGCCTCAATAGTCGTATATCTGGGTACGCAAATCGTCGTCATCGGATTTTTACCGAAAACGATGAAAGCGCAAATCGATTTGCTGGAGCAAACCTCTGGAGAGGATTTACCTTCGGAATATGCGGTTATCGGCAGAAAATCGTCGCGTTTGGAAGGGATTGCTCATGCCAGCGCCTTCGTGCTCATACTTTTAATGGTATTCCAGCCGACATTTTAGGTTTATAATAGCGGTGCATAGTCGAACCTGCCCGAGGGCAGGTTTTTTGGCATAAATAGATGGAAATAGGCGGAAGGGGCTTGGGCAGACGATGTATAGAGTAATCGCGAGGGCGCAATTGAAGCGAGATGCAATCATAGAAGAAACCTGTGGCGAGACGATGCTGCAGCTCGTTCGCAGCGGTCAGCTTATGACGGGTGCGGCATTCAGATGGGGAAATCATTTGTTCGTTTACGCGGAATGTATGAATGAGCCTCTAGAGGCGGATGTTCTTATGCCGGAGGCAATGGATTTGCTGGAGGATTGGCCGGGTCAAACGATCAAGCGAAAGTGGATTCCGATGATTGATGTGTTTCACTTTAACGCGCCGGCAAGCCGGGAACACTGGCTGCGCAAGGAAGCGGTTGAACGCCGCGTGGGGCGCGTCGCGCACTTGAAGCCGGAGATGGCTGCCAGCTATATTTATTACCACTACCAGCTGCAAGAGGAACAAGCTTTCCATGGACCGAAATATGAAATAATCGCTATGCACGAGAACCTATTGTTCGGTTATCAGGAATTTCCCGCGGTAGTGGAGCAGCCTGAGCTGCCGGGCAAGCTCGGTACGACAGGTACGCCAAGCAATTGGGGCGATTCGCGAATGGACTTGCATTTTCAGCCGTGGGAGGATGGACATCTGTATTTTAAACCGATCGAGACTCTGTTTGCATATTATGGAAGCGAATAATATGAGCTGAAGAGCTGGTAATCATTTGCCTTTGCTTGGTCAATATGGTACGATATGATTAGTCGTCAGACATGAAACCCAATTACAAATACTACAGATGTACATAAACGATAACTGCCCCTAAGCGTGCGCGATAGAGGCAGTTTTTCCTTTTTTGTGCGGAGGAGGCTGACTATGTATAATCGTAAAAAACCGGCCGAAGAAGTGCCGGAGGAAAACACGAAGGTTTGGACTTGCGAGACGGAGGGCTGCAACAGTTGGATGCGGGATAACTTTGCGTTTGACCACGTTCCAAATTGCACATTCTGCCACGCACCGATGGTAAGCGGCATGAAGATGCTGCCTACGCTAGTCAACACGAATGCCGACATGAAATCGTTGAAAAAAGGAACGGCAATTACGTAGTGTTTAGCGGTTGTCGTGATTAAATTAAAGGCTGGAGATCGAGCAGCGGGCATCAGCGCCGTCTGCTTCGATCTCCTTTTTTATTTTGTACGTCTATTGGTTACGGACCATATAGTCGCTAAAAGCGCAAGTAGAGCTAATTGATGAGAATAGCGGACTGCAGCGGCTCTAAATGCTACAAGTTCATGCGAATTAGTTGGATAATGGTGCGATTAAAGCCATTAAGGTCTCTATGGTCCGCAACATTGCGAAAATTCGCGTTTTCGATGTATAAGTGTTACCGGTGTCCGTAATGAGAAGCGTTTCCTCTTTGTCGGAGCACCGAGAGACGGGGTAACATTTCCTGATCCCCGTCGTTTACTTTCCACCGCCGCCGCCGTCATCGCCGTAATGCCGCTTGCGGTAATCGTTGGGCGAGCAATCTGTCCATTTCTTGAACACCTTGCTGAAATATTTCTCGTCTTGGAAGCCGACCTGCTCGGCGATCTGCGTGATGCGAAGCTGTCCGTTCGCAAGCAGCTCCTTCGCCCGTTTAATGCGGCATTTGGCGATGAAGTCCGAAATGTTCTCGTTCATTTCCTGCTTGAACTTCCGCGAAATATACTCCCTGCTCAAGAAGAAACGGCTTGCGATCTCTTGCAGCGTAATATCCGAATGCACATGCTGCTCGATGTATTTGGCAATGTCGTAAATAACGCCGCTTTCCTTGTCCCGTTCGGCGATGCGCTTCGCAGACTGGCATGCTTCATCGAATACAGAGTGCTTCCATTGTTCATAATCGAATTGGCCAAGCTGAGTTACCGGTAATGGGTAAGCGTTGCTTGTGCGCATGCCTGCATTCTTCTCAACTGTCGCCCCGTCATCATGCGTTTCCCACATGGATTTGGCCAGCTCGAATTGTTGACGCCACTGGCCTAGCTGCTCCAGTGAAACATACCCGCTCTGATCGAGCGCATCGAACCAAGGCTGCATGGCGCGGCGGATTTGCTCCTGCTGTCCACTCTGGACGGCGAAGCGAATTCGCTCCTCATGCTCGCTCCACATAAGCAGCGGGTTCTTAGCGGCATGGGCCGTGCTTGGCTCGTAGAAGTGAAGGTCCGAGCCGCTGCCGAGCAGATTGCGCCGCTGCAAAGCGAGCTTCGCCTGCTGATAGGACGCAGCTGCATCGTTTGGAAAAGCGTTTGGCAATCCGATGCCGAAGACGAAACGCGTCTTAAGCGCTTTGAAGATAGCCTCGTTAATCTCGCCCAACAGCTCAGGAGCATTCTTCGCTTCACCCCATAGCAGCAGCGCCATCTCCATCTCATTTCCGCGATAACGGAACGCGTAGCCGAGCCCTTTGACGCGAAGAAACTCGTTGCATATATTCGTCAGCGCGAAGAAAAGCAGGTCCAGCCCCGCGGCGAACTTGGTTCTGACGGCAGGAGGAGACAGTTCAAGACTGACAACCGCGATGCGCGTATGCGGCATCGGCAGCGTAAGGCCAAGCTCCTGCTCCATCGTCTCTGCGAATGCCGGGTGATTGCCGGGCTCGCTGATCAATGTGGAGAAATATTGCTCCAGGAAGATCGGCTTAAGCTGATTCAGCTCCATATTCATATGGAGGCTGCGGCTGCGTTCCTTCTCCTCCCGCTTCCAGCTGTCTATTGCCGTTGCGAGCGCGGCTGTCAACTGCTCGGCATCGATCGGCTTCAGGATATAGTCGATCCCGCCGTACTTCACTGTCGTACGGACGAAGCTGAAGTCGTCATGTCCGCTAATGACGATGATTTTGCTTGCGGGCGCATGCTTCGCTGCCCATTCCAGCAGCTTCGTGCCGTCCATATTCGGCATCATCATATCGGTAAAGATAATCTCCGGTTTCTCTTTCTCAATCAGCTCGATCGCGCTTTGCCCATCCTGCGCTTCTAACAGTGTACCGATCTCGAACGAATCCCAAGGAACAAGGAGCCGGATCGCTTCTCTTACATGTTTCTCATCATCGATGATCAAAGCCTTCATGACTCATTCTCCTTCGCCGAGCGGAATGTGAATCGTAACGGAAAAGCCGTGCGGGCGAACCTGCTCCACTTCCATCGCAGCGGATGGATGGAAATGAAGGCGAAGCCTTGCCAGCACGTTCTGAAGCCCGATGCCGCCAGCCTCCTGGGACGATGCGGAAGCCGATTCCTGCGATGCCGGAGCTTGCGATTGCAGCATTCCATGAGACAGCGGCTTATCCAGCTCATATCGCAGTTCGGCGAGCCGTTCATCCGATATGCCGATGCCGTTGTCCAGCACGCGAATGGTTAATTGGCTGCTATCCTCGTTCAGCCAGCTTGCGATTGTCAGCTCGCTCGGCGAATCCGCTCCCGCGAAGCCGTGCTTGAAGAAGTTCTCGAGCAGCGGCTGAAGAATCATCTTCGGGACGAGAATACGCCGCGTGGCGTTATCGATCTGAAGCTGAATGCCAAGCGCTGTATCGAAGCGCTGCTTCTGCAGATCGAGATAAGCCTGCGCATATTGCAGCTCGCGGTTTAGCTCGACGACCGAATCCATCGTATTCATGTGGTAACGCATCATTTTGCCAAGCGAAGTAATGAGGGAGTAGGCCTTGTGGTCGCCGTGCTGAAGCGAGACCGTCCCAATGGATTGCAGCGCGTTATACAGAAAATGCGGATTAACCTGCGCCTGCAGCGCCTTAAGCTGGTTCGTCTTGTTGGCGAGCTCCAGCCGATATTCCGCCAAAATCAAGTTGTTGATCGTCTGCATCATCGAGCGGAAGCGGCGGGCGAGCAGGCCGATTTCGTCATTGCTTTGAATGTCGATCGAGACGTTCAGATTGCCGGTCTCGATCTTGTTCACATATCCGATCAGCCGCAGGAGCGGCTTCGTGAACGTAATCGAAATGAATAGTGTGGCAATAACGACGATGGCTAGAAAAGCGGCGCCAACCCAAATGTTGATCCGCGCGACGCGGTCGGCGGCGCTGTACAGATGGCTGTATGGCGTCTGCTTGACGAGGTACCAGTCCATGTACGGTGTTTTGATCCGATCGTAAAAAATCATTCCTTCGAACGATTGCTCCGTCCAGTCGAAATGACCGCTGTCTTCACTGGAACTATAGACGCTGTCCATCCAAGCATGGTCGATCTTGCCGCCGATCTCTTCTTGGTTGGAGGCGAGAACGATCTGCCCTTTCATATCCACGATATAGAAATCCTCTTTGCCGCTGTCGTACAGCTGGCGGTTCAGATCCTCGAGCACCGTCAGGCGCACGTCGATGGACAGCTCGGCAAGCAGCTCCTCGCTCGGCGCTCGGAAGATCGGGCGGTGCAACGTAAAAACCATCTCGTCATTAGCGCCGGACTTGACGTTAAGTCCGTAATTATGGCTTTGGTGAGTGGCCTCGATGGTTGCCTTTTTGACCGTCTCAGCCAGTGTGTCCTTGTCATTTTCGCCGACTCTGATGTCGTCGTTCCAGAGCAAATAAGTCGCGTTTTGCTTGACGACATAGAGCCGAACTTTATTGAATTCGCTTACGCTTTGGTAGATGCTGTACAGATGATCCTTGAGCAGGTTGCGGTTGTTAATGACATCCGTCAAGTCGTTCGGGAATACCTCATCCTCTAGGCTGCGCTCCAAAATATAATACAGCGAGCGAGGCACATTCATGGAGTTGTATACGGCCAGCGACTTCTGGTTGATGTTGCTCATGTAGTTCATAATGTTCGTTTTCCCTAAAGAGAGCAACTGCTTGTTTTTGGAAATCGCTTCTTCTGTAATCGAGCCCGTCGTGGCGTTATAGGAAATAATCATGGACGTTGCGATAGGTAAAATGGTAGCCGCCAGCAGAAGCAGCATGAGCTTATTTCGTATCGTGTTGAACGGTTTTCCAGGTTTCAAGTCGCTATTCCTCCCGCTGATAGGCGCTCTTCGCTCACGGCATCAGCCGTTTCGCCTTGTGGATACACAGTAACCGATTGTGCCAAGGATGGTCAATATATTCCACCAACGTTATCATCATCCTCGGTAGTCCGCATAGGGAGCGTGGTTTTATACTTTGGATGTGGGGAAAGCGTAAGCCTGTCTGAACCCACGGCCTACACAGGTGACACGAAGATAGAGAAAGGGGACTAGATCGCGATGTCCAAAGGATTCACTCGAAAAAGATGGAGCGAATGGGCGCAGCAGACCGTATTCGTCGGTCCAGGCCTCATTGCTTTCATTCTGATTGTGCTCGCGCCGTTTGTTATGGGTTTTTATTATATGTTTACCGAATGGGACGGCATTAATATAGGCGACGCCAAATGGACCGGGATGCGTAATCTGACGAAAATTTTCACCGATGACGAGAGGTTCTGGGATGCGTTCCTGTTCACGCTCAAGTTCACGATTGCCGGAGTGCTTATTACGAACCTGACTGCCTTCTTGCTGGCGCTCATGCTTAGCCGCAACCTGAAGAGCCGCAATGTGCTGCGGACGATCTTCTTCCTGCCGAATGTCATCGGCGGATTGCTGCTCGGCTACATCTGGTATTTTATTTTTGTAAGGGGCTTTGCCGCGATCGGCGAGGCGACAGGTATCGGATTCTTCAATCTGCAATGGCTCGGAACGCCGAATACGGCCTTCTGGGGCATCGTTATCGTGTTCGTCTGGCAGACGGCCGGTTATATGATGATTATCTACATCGCCGCGATGATCGGCGTGCCGAAGGATTTGATCGAGGCTGCGAAGATCGACGGCGCAGGTATGTGGCAGATGCTTCGTTCGGTGACAATACCGCTTATTATGCCCGCGATTACGATCTGCTTGTTCCTCACAACGTCGAACGCGTTCAAAATGTTCGATCTGAACTTGTCGCTCACTTCGGGCGGACCGGGCAACGCAACGGAATCGATCGCGCTGAATATTTACCGCGAAGCGCTTGGCTATAGCAGATACGGACTTGGGACGGCGAAGGCGATGATCTTCTTCCTCGGCGTCGCGCTCATCACGGTTACGCAAGTGTGGATTACGAAGAAGCAGGAGGTGGAAGCCTGATGGAAACAAGACAAAAATATACGCCGCTCCTGTTCGTTACAGAGATTATCGGTATTCTACTCGCATTATTATTCATTGCTCCGTTCTACTTCTTGATCGTCAACTCGTTCAAGAAGCTGGGCGATATTCTGCTCAATGCTTCATCCTTGCCGGAGAGCATTAGCTTCATCAACTTTCAGAGAGCCTGGGAAGCTGTAGAATTTCCGCGCGTATTCATGAATTCATTCCTGGTAACTTCGGTCAGCGTGTTGACGCTGGTCGTCATCAGCTCGATGATGGCTTACCGGCTCGTACGCAGGCCGACGACATTCAATAAGCTGTTGCTTACAGCATTGATCGCCGCCATGATCATACCTTTCCAATCGGTCATGCTGCCGCTTATGCGCGTTACGTCGTGGCTGGAGCTTCGAGGACATTTTCACGGGATCGTTATTTGCTACATGGGCTTTGGTATATCGCTCTCGATGTTTCTGTATCACGGCTTTGTTAAGTCGGTGCCGCTGGAGATCGAAGAGGCTGCGGTCATGGACGGCTGCTCCCCGTACGGCGTTTTCTGGAGAATCGTGTTCCCGCTCTTGAAGCCGATCTCGGTTACCGTTATTATTTTGAACGTACTATGGATTTGGAATGATTACTTATTGCCGATGCTAGTCATTAACGATAATATGACGACGATTCCGCTCGCCGTACAGAAGTTTTTCGGCCAATACTTGCGCAAATGGGATTTGGCGATGGCGGCGCTGACGCTTAGCACGCTCCCTGTAATTGCTTTCTTCCTTTTCCTGCAAAAACACATTATCGAAGGCATAACAGCGGGTTCTGTTAAAGGGTAATGCGTAAATAATCAAAATATTACACCTAGTTGTTCAATAATTTCGGTGTTGTGCTAGTTTGTTGCACAACTATAATGACGATGTAAACAAGAAAAGGCTTTAATTGTTAAATAATAAAGTTGCGGGAGGTCATGTAAGATGAAGAAATTATCTTTCCTTATGCTCGTCGCGGTTATGGTGATCGTGCTGGCTGCGTGCGGGGGCAACAACAGCAATAACGGCAATAACAAAGGGGCAAATAACGGCGGTACGAAAGCAACGGACAAACCTACGGAGGCTGCACAAACAGAGGCGCCTAAGAAGAACGTAACGATTAAGATCTTCCAATTCAAAGTCGAAATTGCGGAAGCGCTTAACAAGATGGCTGAGGAATACGAGAAAGAGACAGGCGTTAAGGTTGACGTAGAGACGCATGGCGGCGGCGAGGATTACAGCGCATTGCTGAAAGCCGAGCTGGCGGCTGGCGAAGAGCCGGAAATCTTCAACTCCAGCGGTTGGGCAGGCTTCGACCCTTACGTGGATCGTGCTACTGATCTTAGCAACGAGGCATGGGCGAAGGATCTTGTAGAAGCTTCTAAAGCTCAAATCTCGCGTGACGGCAAGCTGCTTGGCATGCCGATGAACCTTGAAGCTTACGGCTTCACGTACAACAAAGACTTGTTCGCCAAAGCTGGCATCACGGAGCTTCCTAAGACGCTTGACGAGCTGGAAGCTGCTGCGAAGAAGCTGCAAGACGCAGGCATTACGCCGTTTGCTTTGACGAACGAGTGGTGGTCGATGGGTATCCACACGCTGAACATCGCGCTTGCTAACCAAGCTGACCCTGCTGCCTTCATCGAAGAAGTGAAAGCCGGCACAAAAACGTTGAAAGACGACGCTACGATGAAGCAATGGGTACGCCTCGTAGACATTATGTTCGCGAACGGACAAAAGAACGCTCTGACGACGGACTACAACACGCAAGTTGCTGAATTCGCGGCTGGCAAGTATGCGATGATCCAACACGGCAACTGGATTCAAGGCATGATCGACGAAGTAACGCCAGGCATGAACCTAGGTATGATGCCTGTACCGCTTCTTGATACGCCAAACGTATTCACAGGCGTTCCGAACAACTGGATCGTGAACAGCAAATCCGCTAACGTGGAAGAAGCAAAAGCGTTCCTGAACTGGATGGTTACTTCGGAAACAGGCAAAAAATATATCGCAACAGACTTCAAATTCGTACCTGCACTATCTTCGATCGAGCCTAACCCTGAAGCAATCGGCAGCATCGGCGGCGACTTCGCGCTATTCGCCAATGCCAACCCTTCGCAAGTGAAAAGCTGGAACTGGGACCGCTTCCCGGACGGCATCACGCAACAATGGGGCGCGGCGATGCAGGAGTACCTCGGCAAGCAAATCTCGGGCGACGAGCTGCTCTCGAAGCTTGACAAAGCAGTACAAGATATCGTGAAGAAATAATAGCGAGTAAGACGGAAAGCTCCGATCACACAGCTTAGGCTGCACGGTCGGAGCTTTTCTTGTGCACGTTGGGATAGTTAATTGAGGCAGCATGCTGTTGCGTGCGGAGCGGAAGCGGAGAAGTAGAGGTTAAGACGGAAATTCCATCCTACTGACTCCAAATCAACCGCTATATAGTGAATAGGATGCAATTCCCATCTTATAAACTTGGAATCGTCTAAAGGAATTGTCATTTGTTATAGAATGAGTAGGATAAGCTTAGTGATCCATCCTATTCATTGGATATCGCTCTTTTGAACGGAAATAAGAGGGATTATCCATCTTAACCGAACCCAGGTCGGTTCAGGCCAATGTCGAAATAGCTGGAAATAGTCCCGTTAATTTCTCGATAAGCGGAGAATTCGTACGATTAACTGGAAAAAATCCTGTTAATATTGCGCAAATAGGAAGAGCGGAGGAAATACGGGACAATTAGCAGGAGTAATTCCCGTTATTGATCGCGATGGCGTAATGCCGTCCAAATTAACAGGAGGAATTCCAGTTATTTCTCAAATCGCAGCAGTCAGGTTACCGTTGCAAACAAGCCAAACAAAGAAGAAGCCATCCCACGCTGAACTGCACCSCGTCAAGTAGACAGTACAAAAAATAAAGATCTATGAAGCGGCCTTAGCCCTAAATTCAAGGGGACTGAGGCCGTTTAGTTTTTTCTGCAATCGTTCGTAATTGTAAAAG